>CAZHBL010000264.1:0-7415 GCA_964530105.1 uncultured Pirellulales bacterium
ACAAAATTCGAGGGACAACCTCGCGGCAATTGTTTCCGCGAGGACGATGACTACGCCCTGGCATGGGTGCGCCAGTACGGCCGGGGACGTGTTTTCTACTGCACGATTGCACACAATCCTTACGTCTTCTGGGACCCGAAGATGCTTCAGTTCTATCTGGCGGCCACCCAGTTCGCACTTGGTGACCTGCAAGCTCCGACAATTCCAAGCGCCAAATTGACGCCGGCAATTCGCGCACAAGAACAATTGGGCTGGCGCCTCGGCATTGAAGCATATACTTTCAATAAATACACGCTTTTTGAGTCAATTGAGAAAACCGCCAGGCTCGGCCTGCCCTATATGGGCGGCCTGAGTTTCCAGAAGGTAAGCAGGGAAATTGACAAGAACTTCGATTCTGACCTGACCGACGATGAGTTGAAACAAATCAGACTGAAACTGGACTCGGTCGGCGTGCGCCTCCTGACATATTACTATCACGATATCCCGGGTGACGCGGCCGGCTGCCGGAAGATATTCGAGTTCGGGCGGAAGACCGGCATCGAAACATTCATGTCGGAGCCACTTCCAGAGGCATTCGATACAATCGAAAAATTCTGTGACGACTACGATATAAATGTAGCCATTCACAACCATGACCAAAAAGCTTCGCCGCAGTATTGGAATCCTGAAGGGATTATGAAGGTCTGCCGGGGCCGCAGCAAACGTATCGGGGCATGCGGCGATATGGGCTATTGGATGCGATCCGGCATCGATCCGATCAAAGCTTTGAACACGCTCGGGGATCGCCTGATAACCATACAAATGCACGACCTGCATGAGCTAAGCCCCGAAGGTCACGATGTCCCCTGGGGCACCGGCGCCGGCAAGACAAAAGAATTCATTGAAGAAATCCACCGACTCGGCATAAGGCCTACAATGTTCGGACTGGAATATTCCTACAACTGGTTCGAATCGATGCCTGAGATAGCACGATGTATCGACTTTTTCAACAAGACAAGCATGGAACTTGCACAACGAGGTTAACTTATGATAAGAGCGGAAAATTCCAAAGTAACAAATACTCAGCGTATCACACGACGTGACTTTCTTGGCCGAACGGCGGCGTTTTCTGGGATCGTCTCCATGCCCTGGATCGTTCCCTCATCGGCGCGAGGTGCAGACGGAAACACAGCGCCGAGCGAACGGATCACAGTGGGATTAATCGGCAAAGGAATAATGGGCAGCGGCCACTTAAATCGGCTGATCGGCGACAGCGAAGTTCAGTTATTGGCTGTCTGTGATGTGGATCGTGTGCGATGTGAAGACGGCAAACACCGTGTGGAGGAAACCTACGCCGCAGCCCGCGCAAGCGGAACTTATCAAGGCTGTGCAGCTTATAATGATTATCGTGAGCTTCTCGCCCGGAATGATATTGATGCCGTAGTTATTGTTACACCGGATCATTGGCACACGTCGATTGCAATTGACACCGTTAAAGCCGGCAAGGACGTCTATTGTGAGAAGCCGATATCGATAACTGTTCGGCAGGGCCGCCAGTTAGCCGAAACCGTGAACAGGTATAACCGGGTTTTCCAGACCGGCACCCAGTACCGTTCGATTCCGGCGATCCGGCAGGTTTGTAATTTCGTTCGCTCGGGCGGACTCGGAAAGGTCAAACACGTCTTTACTCTATGGAGCAGACTGGGCGGTTTCTTCGGGGCTGCCCGTTTCAAGCCATACCGGCATTTGATGGACATAGAGCATACCGGTAAGTCCTACACTCCCCTGGATATAACACTCCCCGGCGAACCAGTGCCCGAAGGATTAGATTGGGACCTCTGGGTCGGGCCGGCCCTTTGGCATCCCTATAATCCCGGCTATCACCTGAATCCCTCGCCCGGCGTCGTGCCCTGGGCCTTCTGCGAGGATTTCGGAGCAGCTTCCTCAACATGGCATCATTCCCACAGTGCGGATGTTATTCAGTACGCACTGGGCATGGAGGAAAGCGGACCGGTAGAATTCATTCATCCGGCCAGCGGAGAATTCCCCACACTGACGTACAGGTATGCCAACGGGACGCTCCTGCATCTCGTCGATCACTGGGGAATAGTGAAGGACGTCTATAAGGCGGTTCCGGAAACGGCGCGCCTGGAAGGAAACTTCGGCGGCGTGTTTGTAGGAGAGCGAGGCTGGGTCACGTCTATGACGACGGGAGGCCCCATCGAGGCCGGCCCCGAGACGCTGTTCGATGAAATGAAGCTGACAACACGACAGGTGAATCCCGGGGACAACAATCATCATGCGAACTGGTTCGACTGCATCCGGACGCGACGCAGGCCGAGCTGTGATGTGGAACTCGGCCATCGCTCGGCATCACTCGGACATCTAACGATTATCGCACACAAGCTGCAAAGATCTCTGAAGTGGGACCCGATTAAAGAACAATTCCAAGGCGACGAAGCGGCGAACAGGCTGCTCTTCCGCGCGATGCGCTCGCCGTGGCGTATTTGATGAGATTTATTCAGGAGATATCAAATGAAGCATACAAACCGCAGAGAGATTCTCGGAAGTCTGGGAGCCCTGCCGTTTCTCGGCATCGCCTCATCTTCGAAAGCAAAATCACAGGATAAAATCGATGCAATGACCGGCCCAACTTTCATCACTAAAGCGGACAAGCTGAATTATGAAAGGCTCAAAGCCCTGGACCTGGACGATCCGGAGACGGCGACCAAACAAAAGAAAATGCCCGTTGGGAACATCGGCAATCTAACCCTTGGCCGTCTTATATGCGGCAGCAATTTAATCAGCATGAATATGCACGCAAGGGATTTGGATTACGTAACCGCTCTTGCGGCTAATTACAACTCCGAAGAACGAATCTTCATGACACTCAAACTGTGCGAGGAATACGGCATTAACGGCATCGTTCTGAAGAATCATAATTTCAAGCACTTCAGATTGTCAAATTACTGGAAAGATTGGGGCGGCAGGATGAAATGGCTCGCCGATGTAATCACTACCGACATCGACAATTACGAGAAACTGCTCGTCGAACATCTGGAGCTGGGAGCTTCGGGAGCATACCTGTGGGGCGGGGCAAGTGACACCTGGTACTACCAGAAGAAGCAGGACAATATCATCAGGGCCTTCGAGATTATGAAGAAATACGATATTCCCGTAGGCATCTGCGCGCACAGGCTGGAGCCCATAGTGTTCTGTGAAAAAGAAGGACTCAAGCCAGACTTCTATATGAAAACCCTCCACCATGACCGCTATTGGTCCGCTCATCCGAAAGCCAACCGGCGCTTCATGGAAATGTACGAGAAAGAGTCCCCCGAACACGCCGAATATCACGATAACATGTTCTGCTACGATTTCGAGCAAACCATAGAGTTTATGCAGGATGTAAAAGTGCCCTGGATAGCCTTCAAGGTTTTGGCCGCCGGAGCAATACCTCCAGAGGAAGGACTCAAGTTCGCCTTTGCCGGCGGCGCCGATTTCGTATGCCTGGGCATGTTCGATTTTCAGGTAAAGCAGGATGTGGAACTCGCCCTAAAGACCATCGCAGAATCGAAGAATCGTAAACGACCGTGGATAAAATAAGCATGAAAACAAAGAGCACGTAAGTCACACACGCTTTTTATTTCAGACTTATGTTAAATACGCATTTCAGACCTCCTTCGTGATACCCGGCTGCGGTGCGGGGTAGAAGCTACCGGGTTCTACATGAATGGGAGCGGGAGTTTCAAAGGTCATACCGTCAATGTCCCGGACGAATTGGAAGTCGGATTTCAACACCTGATCCCGCGTAAGAAACTGGCCGGTATGCGTCGCCATGCGTCCCATCAGTGCGGCCACTTCCGCCTCGCCCGCCCGCCGGGCCTCGTTGTGTGGCTTATCCTGCCGGATCGCATCCAGGAGCAACTGCCATTCGACTTGATATGGATTAGGATCGGGCCGGCCAAATTCCCAGATGAGGTTTTCCGGGATCATGTTGTAGCCCTTGTATATCTTTGGCTTTGGCTCGCCGAGGGTCGCCATGAGCACGGCCGAGCCTTTGGAGCCGTGGGCATAGTCGGAGTAGGTATTCCAGCAGTTGTTCATGCCCCGTGTGAACGCCAGCAGTTTCGTACCGTCGGCGAAAGTGTATTCCACTGTGTAGTGGTCGAACTGGTTGCCCGCCTGCTCGTAGCACCTGCCGCCGAATCCCTGGGCCGAGACCGGCCAGGCCCCTTTGGCCCAGCAGGCAACATCAATGTTATGACAGTGCCAGTCGATGAAAAATCCGGACGAGACCCATGTGAAACTGTTCGGATACTGGAGCTGGAAGGCCAGCTCATTTACATTCTCCGGCAGTGACGAACAATGGACCGGGCCGTGCACGCGATAAATACGCAACGTGTGTACATCCCCGATGGCCCCATCGTGAATCCGCCGGATCGTTTCCTGCCGGGCCGCCGAATGCCGCCACATGAATCCGACGCCGACCTTCAGATTCTTCTGCTCCGACATTTCTGCCGCCTTGAGCCAGCGTCGCACGGCCGGTGCATCTGTCGCAAACGATTTCTCCGCAAAGACATTTACGCCTTTCCTGACGGCGTACTCGAAATGCAGGGGACGAAAGGCCGCATGGGTAGTCAGCAGCACAACATCCCCAGGGGACAGGCAGTCGATTGCTTTCTTATAGGCGTCGAAGCCGATAAACTGGCGTTCCGGCGGTACATCGAGCTTGTCCGCAAAATCCTTTTGCAAATTGCTCAGGCTGCTTTGAAGGCGCGGTTCGAAAAGGTCGGCCATTGCATACAGCTTCACTGGGCCGCCCGTGGCCGAGAGGGCATTGGCGACTGCTCCCGTGCCGCGACCCCCGCAGCCCACCAAAGCCAGCCGAATCGTATGGTCCTGAGCGGCATAAATCCGGGGCAGGGCAACGCCGGTGACGACTGAACCGGCCAGCAGCCTTCCACTCTGTTTCAGGAATTGCCGCCGGGAGGGTTTGCTCGAAATGGTTCGTGCTGACTTCGATGCGTGATGTTTGCTATGTTGTTTCATAACTTCTCCTTTGAAAATGGTTTGGATTCCCATTTTACGGTTGCATAAGGTCACAATAGCAAATATCTTTTATATTGCAAGGATAAGCGATGATTTTTTAATTATGCGCAGATAAAGGAGATGTTTGAAATGGACGGAAATATTGAGCAATCAGGCAGTGCCGGACGGGCCATTATCACCTTCGCTCGCGGCTGGCAGACTCTGGTCGCAACCCGCAGCCTGGGGCGGCGCGGTGTGGAGGTTATAACCGGCGACGAATACGCCATGACGGCGGCCTCATTCTCTCGATACAGCACCGCGGAATTTCGTTATCCGAATCCGACAAAAGAGCCGGAAGCGTTTCTCGATGTTTTGGAGAAAGTGGTCCTTGAACATAAACCAGAAGATAAAGCAACGCCGTACGTCCTAATGCCGATTCACAAGGAGACTTACCTTATCGCCCGTCACCGGGAACGTTTCGAGCCACATATCCGCGTTCCCGTGCCGCAGTTTGAACATATCAAACAGGTGCACAACAAAGGAACTCTCGCCGCTTACGCGATGCAGCGCAGTCTGCCGATTCCCATGACATGGATTCCGGAGAACCTGACGCACTTCGAGTCCATTGCTTCGGAGGTCAAGCTGCCCGCCTTTGTAAAACTCCGCGAGGCGGCATCCGGCGTCGGCATTCGAAAAGTCAACACTATCGATGAACTTAAAAGCACATTCAAAGAATTTGTAGAACATTTCAAGCTCAAGGAAAAGGATTATCCCATTATTCAACAAGCGGTTCCAGGAAACGACTATTGCGTGACCACACTTTTCGATCATGGAAAGATGATAGCATCAATGACATATCGCGGGCTGCGGGCCTTTCCTGCAGAGCGAGGGGCAACTGTTATGCGCGAAACTGTCGAGGCTCCGGAAATGGAAAAAGTCGCCGCCGAGCTGTTGGGTTCGATCGGCTGGCACGGCGTAGCGGAGCTGGATTTCAGATGGGAAGGCAGGCCGGAAATGAAGCCGCAGCTTATCGAAGTCAATCCCCGATTCTTCGGTGGCCTGATACAGTCTGTCGAATCCGGATGGGACTATCCCTGGCTGCTCTTTCAGCTTGCGGTCAAAGGCCACATCGATCCCGTGAAAGAAATTCGAACAGATGTTCGTACAGAAACACCAATCCTTGCCTTTCTGGCTACCCTGCAGGAAATAGCCGAAAACGAACGTGGCATGGCGGCGCTGACAGCCTCGTGGGAGCAAGCAAAAGAAGAATTCCTCACAGGTTCTAAGCGCCAGGGCATCCGCAAGCTTTTCCGAGGTCTAAGGGACTATCTTGACGTTAAGGCCCGATACAACAAAGCCAGGCAGCTTCTCGACGAGCACAAAGATAATATCTACGATGTTCTTTCACACGATGATCCTTTTGCTGCGCTGGGCGTGCTCTATCCTCTGGCAGTCTTTCTCCGGCATGGAAAGGTGAACCTCGAACTTATAACAGGCGAAGGCGGCCCCGGCGATGACGAGCAGTGATAAAAACACCGGGAATACCGGTAAAACAATAACACCAGCCAAACGCATAAAACGCTGGATTAGCCGGATTGGTATAACGCTGGCCGTTCTAATCGGCGTTTACATATTATTCCGTCTTATTTATCCGGCCTGGCTAAACACGCGTCTGCCTGCGGATGCTCCTCGTATTGCATTCTCGCTGGACAATTCGCTCCTGGGCCGAATCGGTATAACAGATGCAACCTACCAGCGTGTGATGACGGCGGCCGGCGGTCGCCTTATTACGCTACGGCCCGATGCAGCCGGCATCCCTGTCAGCACGGAAGGCATAGAAGCTTTGCTGGAAAGAGAAAAAATCGACGGCGTGCTTCTAACCGGCGGAGGTGACGTTGACCCGAACCTTTACGGCGGCGATCCGAATACGACCATGCTGGTTCATCGGCTGCGCGACGACTTCGAAATCGCCCTGATACGCGAGGCAAGGCGGAAAGGTCTGCCCATCCTCGGAATCTGCCGCGGCTGCCAGATTCTAAATGTTGCTCTGGGTGGGACTGTCAGAAACCTACGAAAAGAACAAGATGTCAAGAACCTCCACCTGGTACTGAAGGGCCACGCAGTCGATCTGAACCCAGACAGTAAACTCTCCACGACATTAGGTGTTACCCATTTGGCAAAAGTTATAAGCCTGCATGGTAATTCGGTCGGTAAACCGGCTCCGGAAGTAACAATCGCAGCAACCGGCCCCGGCGACGTCGTCGAGGCTATTGAAGCTGATTCAGGCGATCAAAAAGGCTGGATAGTCGGCATACAATGGCACCCCGAATTGACACTCGATAAACAGGTCCAGCAGAAAGTCTACAAATCACTCGTGGACCGGGCTCGCACAGTACGTGAACGCCGGC
>CAZHBL010000265.1:0-7405 GCA_964530105.1 uncultured Pirellulales bacterium
CGTCACTCTGCACCGAAGCAAGCGAGATCAACAGATGCTCGACGCTCAAATATTCGTCGCCCATCGCATCGGCCCTGTTTTGGGCATCCAGGACGATCTGGCCAAGCGCGGGGTCCGGCATGAGCTGATTGCTGCTTTTGCCTTCCGGCAGGCGTTCGAGCTCGCTGTCCACCATCTCTTTGATTCGACCGACATTGACGCCAATTTTTTTCAGTATTTTGGCTGCAATGCCGGCATCGTCGCTGCACACAACGCTCAACAGATGCAGCGGTGACATTACAGTATGCGACTTCGCCATTGCGATTTGCTGAGCCGTGGCTATCGCTTCCTGGGCCTTCAACG
Source organism: uncultured Pirellulales bacterium (assembly GCA_964530105.1). Classification (GTDB taxonomy): domain Bacteria; phylum Planctomycetota; class Phycisphaerae; order Sedimentisphaerales; family Anaerobacaceae; genus JAFGPJ01. The sequence continues at coordinate 343 of CAZHBL010000265.1, forward strand.
TAAATTTGTCAAATTTCATAGCTAACCTCTTTTCATACGAATTAAATTATAACTACTCGAATATATAGCAAGTGCAAACAACATACCCAAAACAAGGAAAAATCATAATTGCCTTGTTTATAAGCATTTACACATTTCAAATATTCTTTGAAATGTGCCAATTTGGCAGTTTTACGCCCATAATTTCAAGCAGGTACAATATCGACATTTATAATCGCCAGGCCATGGCGCTCTTCTATAAAACAATGTTCGATACGCTTTTGGCTTCACAATGATTTGGCACAGAAAAGCTTAGGATAAAATCCCTTAGTTTGAGCGGAATATTGTTTACTTTATAGTGAAATTATATTATCATAAGACTTGAAACTTGCAGGAGTGATTCAGTGAAGTGTTTATGGGAAATCCCGGTCAAGATTTGATAAAGTTGAGTATTGGAACTCTGAAGCGCGGAGCGAAACAAGAACAAATCCCGACCTGGCAAGCTTCTGGAAATGACAAATAAGAAATGGGAGGGGAATAGGAGAGTGTTATGAATCTACCGAATCGAAGGAAACTGACACCGGGATCGGTACTATTGGCTGTGGTATCGGTGCTGATTGTAGCTGCGGCGCCTTCGGATTTGTCCGGAACTGCTCGGGCCGCAAACGATCCGAATGCAGGTGAGCCGTCCGGCAACCCCAAGGGCACGCGCGTTCTCAGACCTGAATACGTGCCGGGCGAGGTCATCGTCAAGCTCAAAAACGGATCGACCGGCAGAATTTCCCTTTTCTCGCAGGGCACTGAACTCCAGACACATCAGGTGACTCTGTTGCGACTGGAAGAAAAGTATGGCATTCGTGAGGGCCGGCCGGTGTTCAAGTGGATCCACCGGCTGCTGAAGGCCCGGGGGCGCGGAACACTCAGTATTGCATCGTCTCAACGGCCAAGCAGGCAAGACCTGTTGCCTTTTTATGTCCTCAATACCGAGCAGAATGTTCCTGCCCTCTGTGCGGAGTTGAACGCCGATCCTGAAATCGAGTACGCCCAGCCCAACTACATCTATCATATTTGCCGGACGCCGAATGATCCGGACTTCCCCGACCAATACGCCCACCAATTGATCCGGATGGAGGATGCCTGGGAAATCTCAACCGGCAGCCGCGATGTCGTAGTGGCAGTCATCGATACCGGCGTGGACGTCAATCATCCCGACCTCAAGGACAACATCTGGGTGAATGAAGATGAGATTCCAGACAACCAAATCGACGACGACGGCAATGGATACGTGGACGACGTCCACGGCTGGAACTTCGGCGATGACAACAACACGGTCACGCCGGACGGCTCGTCATCTTCGACCGTAAGCCACGGCACGCAGGTCTCCGGCGTGATTGCCGCGGTTGGCAACAACGATGAGGGGGTCTGCGGCGTTAATTGGAGCAGTAGCATCATGGCCCTGAGGATGAACCTCGATTTCGAGTCAGTGGACGTGGCCGAAGCCCTTGAGTATGCCGCAGCCAACGGCGCACGCGTGGTCAATATGAGCTTCGGCGGCGACGTTTTCGGTCCAGAGGGCGACCTGGTAATGAAAGCCGGTTTAGACAGCGCCTACGAGCAAGGTGTGCTGCTGGTCGCCAGTGCGGGCAACTCCGACACAAGCCGGCCGCTCTACCCGGCCGCATTCTCGAACGTCATGTCAGTAGCGTCCACGAACGGCGAAGATCTCAAGACCGGCCACAGCACGTTCGGCGTCTGGGTGGATATCGCCGCTCCCGGCACGGATATTGTGACGACTACTCTCGAAAACGATTACGTTTCGACGGCAGGAACATCGTTTTCCTCACCGTACGTGGGGGCAGTCGCGGCCCTGCTTTTTGCGTATCGGCCTGCTATGACCAATATCGAGGCCAGGGCCGTGCTCGAGAATACGACCGACCCGGTCTATTACGGTGACGTGGACCCCAACCAGGGCTACATCGGCACCGGGCGGGTTAACGCCTATAAGACGCTGATCGGGGCAGACAACGACTATCCTCTCGGCGAGATAGTCGCGCCCTGGCAGAACCAGACCTTCGCAAACGATGGCAACGATGCGGAGGTGTGTGTTTTTGTGCATGGCGATGACTACCAGCTCGACTATCGCCCCTATGGGCAAAACGAGTGGATTCGACTGGATGACGGTGGGTTCCCGGCCGATCCGAACGGCCTCATCTGTTTGTCCATGCCCAATCCCGGCATCGGGACGTACGAGCTGCGCCTTCGTGTCAGCCGGAACGGATTCAGCCATATCGACCGCAAATTCTTTGGGATCGAGCTGGCGCCGTCACAGGCCTACTGGCCGAAGCCGGATGAAACAGTGGATCCGCTGGAAGGATCTGAGTATTTCATCGGCAGCCCGCTCTGCACGGACGTCACTGGCGACGGCCGCAACGAGATTGTCCAGCTTTCGTTGGATTACAGCACGTACTTTGGCGATGGCATGGTGGATATTTGGACGGCGGACGGGAACTCACTCCCCGGCTGGCCCGTAGATATGGGATATATCTGGCCCTCAAGCGCCGCAGTTGGTGATATCGACGGCGACGGGGACTACGAAGTAGTGGTTGCCTCGGAATACGATGCGGTGGTCTCCGCATACCATGTCGAAAGTGGCAAACTTGTGGACGGTGACTGGCCTGCAATGGTTGGCGGCTGGTATGGGTATATTTCAGCCGGCCCCGTCCTTGCCGATCTCGACGGAGACGGTGACAGTGAAATCATCGTCGCCCTGGATGAAGAATCAAGAGATACCGACGGTCTGTATGCGATCCAGCACGACGGCAGCTTCTTATGGCAGCGGCGCTACACCTCGGAAGGCCCGGTCAGTGTCGCCGACTTCGACGGAGACGGTGACGTCGAGATCGCGCTGTGCGGGTACGGCCCCGGCCTTAGCCGGGTTTATACTTTTGTTCTCGACCACCAGGGCCAGCAGCTCGCCAGATGGAGGGGCGGCAGCCCTAAGGGCACGGCCGTGGCCGACCTCGACGCCGACGGCGAGCCTGAAATTGTGTTCTGCACCGAAAGCGAAATCATGGCGACACACGCTGACGGCAGCACGCTCTGGACGACAAAGGTGTCCGACCCGCTGGAGGAGGTAGGAGCGTTGAGCGTCGGAGACCTCGACGACGATGGCTATGGCGAGGTTTACGTCACCACGTATATCGTCGAGGCCGACGACTTCGCCTTCACCCGCGTTTACGCACTTGACCACCAGGGCAACATTCTGGAGGAGGCCGGCTTTCCCAAGGTCATCATGGGCAGCCCGTTCCGATGTCCCCCGCTGATTGCCGACATCGACGGCGACGGGCAAAAGGAGCTGATCGCTGCCGTCGGAGGCGAGCCGGTTGTCGCGTGGGAGCCAGATGGCTCCGTCACGACGGGATTTCCATTGCTGAACCTGGCCCTTGACTACGAAGTGACCCCGGCGATTGAGGACCTGGATCAGGATGGTGATTTGGAATTCATGGTGGTCGGCGACGATTACCGGTTCCATGTCCTTGACCTGACGAGCCTGCACGAGCCCGGACTAATCGATTGGGGCATGGTCAGGCATGACGCTCAGAATTCGGGATGGACCTTACCGGCACCTCTTTTGTATCCCATAGCCGCTCCGGCCGAAATCAAACCAGGCGAAAGGCTCGAATTGCATTTGACCACACAAAATCCGGCAAATTTGCCCATTCAGGTTTTCGTCGGCAACCTGCCCGAAGGGGCCTATTACGATCCGGCCGAGCAGACCGTATTCTGGAAGCCGGCGGCGGACCAGGCGTTCGGTAGTTACACGTTCTCGTTCCTGGTGACCGACGGCATCAGGCAGCACAGCCGCAGTGCCTCGATATCCGTGGTACCGAATGCCATCTACTGGGCCACCATGGACAACGATCCGAACTGGCAGCTCGACCCTGGCTGGGCATGGGGCGCGCCAACAGGCGAAGGCTCCTGGAACGGGGACCCGAATTCTGCTCATACAGGCGAAAACGTCATCGGCTACGAGCTTTCGGGCGATTATGCAAATTCCATGCTCGAGGCCCGATATGCCACAATCGGACCTGTCGATTGCCGGGGATACCGGAATATCACGGTGAGTTTCTGGCGCTGGCTCGGGCTCGAATCGCCTTATGACTATGCCGCCGTGCAGGTATCGAATGATGGGGCCAACTGGGTGGATATCTGGAGATCGGGTTATTCCCATACTTCCGATCAGGTCTGGCAGCTCGTCGAGTACGCGGTTCCGGCCTCGGTGGCGGACGACCGGCCGGCGGTCTATTTCCGCTGGGCGATGGGCCCGACGGATGATTCGGTCACCTACCCGGGCTGGAACATCGACGACGTCCAGATCACAGGCGACCCAATACAATAAATCTTCAAGTTATACCTCAGAATGACGAATAATTGGATGCCTTCAAATTTATTATAATGCATATTATTCTTCACGCAGGTGTAGTATATGCCAATCCGCAAAACTCAAGGGACATGGCATCAGATATACAACGCTGCCATTGTGATTAGCGGAGCAGCGGCAATTCGCAATCTGGATCTGGTGATGTCAATGCGACCTGGTGAACGTATTTAATCAAATCATCTGGGGTACCGTGCCTGGCCCTTTTTCGCAGAGTTGGGCAAATGCTTGTCTGAACTCTTGTGTCAGAACCGCGTAGATTAATCATTTTCCTGTATTCATCAAAAAGTTTTTCAGAATGGATGCCAGATTCTTCAACAAATGCAGACAAATAGTGTGATGATATTGATCCGTCAAAGCGTTCTGCCAGGGCATGCTTTGTGGTTATGAGCTGATTTTAAAAAACAAAACCAATCGCCGGCCTTTGGCCGGAAATACGAAGCACTAAGCTCTAAATCCTAAACAAGAGGAATAGGAGCCAGTTGAAGAAAGGAAATATGAGACGAGTGGCGCAGACGCAGGGACGTTATATATACCGCAATGGCGTCTTCCGCCGCTCAGCAACGACCAATAAATGAGAGGTTATCCACCACCACCAACCCAGCCTGAGCCTACCTTGTAAATGAAATTACCTCTCAGGCGGGTACTGATATACACACAATTACCATCATCAAGATTGATGGCAAAAACAGCTTCCACCTTCTTGCCTATCTTGATTTGCACTGCTCCTGATTCTGCCAGTCCATCGCGCATATCCGTTCCGTACTCCAGAATCTGCTTATCTGAAAAGCCTGCGCGTCTCATCACAACAACAACGTCATCGGGGCTCAGGGCAAGTACGCTCCGGTTGCTCAATGGTATAATCCTAATCCCTGTACTCCGCGCACAACCAACTACGCCAAAAACCAGAAGCGCCAGCAGCAATAGCATAATCGTCACGCTACTGTTTCTTGAGTTGTACCTGATTGGCTTCACAACGTTTGTCTCCATCTTAAAATGTTTCTTAGCATTACTAACGTAACAGACTTTCTCGAAGTCTCGCTTTAAAATCATTTCCCGCTGGTCGAATTGGAGCCGGTATATCAGACGGCTGGGTAAATTCAACTGTCTGCCCTGTCTTTGATACTAAACGTGCCGTGACGAAGACAGCAATCTCTCGTGTTGAATTTTCGTTGTTACTACTCTTAAATAACGAACCGATCAGTGGGATCGCACTGAGACCCGGAACCCTTCTAATGTCCTTACGAGTTTTATTCTCTTTCAGGCCTGCCAGTGCGACTGTTCCGCCGTCCTTAATGGTTACGTTATTTTCTGCTTTTCGCCGGGTAACAACAGGAAGGTTATTTCCCCTTCCGCTCGGGATACTGTCACTGACCTCAACAGCCACTTGCAGTGTGATATCATTATTATCCCCAAGGTGGGGTGTAATTGTCAAAGTTGTTCCGGACTGTATTTGCTCCATCTCAGCACGCGCGTAGAAGGTGTTAGTGAGCTCAGGGGCAACCAGAAAATAGTACTCTTCGGTCGTGACTTCGATTTTTGACTCTTTACCATCCTGTGCCAACACCTGAGGCTTGGTCAGTATGGTCGCTTCGCCGTTCTGAGCAAGAAGGTTCAGCGTTAACTCAAGCGAATTGGTGAACAGTGCATTAGGTGTATATCCAATCTGGATACCCCAAGGCCCTTCGCCAGCGAAATCGGCCGTCGGTTCCCCTCGCCCGTAATGGTCTGAGGAGAACATCCCGGCCTGAATCTTAGGCCAACCCCACTCGACGCCCAGGTTCAGCAAGTCACCCTTTTCCATGACGACAATGCGTGCATCCAGCAGAATTTGGGAGAGCGGTCGGTCGATCTGTTTCAAGTCTGAGACGATACGATTCATCAAAGCCGGCGGTGCGGTAACTACGACCGTATAAGTATCGGTTCCTGCTGGCCCGATTTCAGACTGGGCATACTCCCTGAAAGGAGTGGCTAAAAGCCCTACTGCCGCCTCGGATGTGATGTAGTTCATTCTCAGGCGGCGTGTTTCGCTCACAACCGAGAACATCGTATCTTTTATGCCTCCTGAGCAAACCAGGTAATAATACGGCGTCTTCTTTACAATATAAGGAGTGCCGGCCAGGACGATTTCAAGGGCTGTATCGAGAGGTACTTCCTGGAGGTCGGCGGTTATCATCCCGGTGACAGTCTCATCAGGAATAATGGAAATACCAGCCTGAGTGGCAATGGCAGGCAGTACCTCTGTCGGAAGGTCGTTATCAACAAAAGTATTCGAAATAAGCGGCCCTCCAGGTCCGATTGGAATATTCCCTACCCCCGGGGTCGTTGGGGCTTGCCCTTGTCCAGACCGCTGGCCCAGGAGTCTGTCCAGTTGCGATTGTATTCTGGCTATATCCTCCTCCAAAGGCGTCTTCGGCGCTTCAGCCTCTGTGGGAGACGTCGGCGTAGTAGGTGTCGGCGTCGTTGGTGTCGGGATAGTCGGCGTCGGAATGGTTGGCGTCGGAGTGGTCGGCGCCGGAGTGGTCGCTCTCGGAGTGGTCGGTGCCGGAGTGGTCGGCACCGGAACAGCCGGCGTCGGAACAGCTGGCGGCGTCCTCATCAATTCGAGCTCACCGTTCTTATAATTCCCGGTGATATTAGTATAGG
>CAZHBL010000266.1:0-7388 GCA_964530105.1 uncultured Pirellulales bacterium
TGGTATCCTAAGTTTTGCCTCTTTCGGTATAAAGAAACACGCTACCACCGATCCTGATAAGATACTCGACTATTTCCAGAAGATTCGGCAGAGCGGAGAGACGCTGCTGGCGTTACTAAATGACCTGCTTGATTTGGCCAAGCTGGAATCCGGGAAGATCACATTTAAGTTTAAGCCGGCAAACCTTAATTCACTGATTGACGTAGTGAGCGAAGAGTACAGCGCGCTGGCATTACAACAGAATCTGACTATTCGCTGCGAACATCTCGAATCCAACGAGAAAATTATACTTGATGCCGATAAGATAAGGCAGGTACTCCGCAACTTATTGAACAATGCTATTAAATTTTCGCCGGAAGGTGGAACAATCGATGTTATCTCTTTCAGGAAAGCCGATTCGATTGTAGTTTCGGTCCGAGACCAGGGCGCAGGTATTCCGGAGAACGAATTGGAAAATATTTTCGACAAGTTTATTCAGTCAGGCAAAAACAAGGCCAGTACCGGTGGTACTGGATTAGGATTGTCAATTTGCCGAGAGATTATAGACGCTCACCAAGGCTGCATCTGGGCTGAAAACAATCCTGATATAGGTGCATGCTTATCGTTTGAGATTCCGTTGTCATTAGAAGCTAATAAGCAGGAAATGGTATTGGTTGGTAGTACATGTTAAGTTATAAGTTTAACGAGAATTTGTTGCTGCTATCTGGGACTGGTAGTGCAAGGGCCAGATTATTTATAAGGGGCAATATAGACCTGACAGCCCCGGATACTGTGATTGTAATTTGTTCTGAGAGGTGAATCAGGAGCAGAATCATGGAAGCAAAAAAGAAAGTGTTGGCAGTCGATGACAATAAACTCAATATAGAGATTATTAAGGAATTATTGGATGACGATTACAATCTCAAGGCAGTCACAACAGGCGAGAAAGCTCTGGAGGTTGCAGTTGATTTTCGGCCGGACATCATTCTGTTAGATATTATGTTGCCCGGTATGGACGGGTACGAGGTATGTCAGCAAATCCGAGCGAATCCTGCCCTTCGGCATACAAGGATTATCATGGTCTCTGCCAAGGCAATGACTTCAGAGCGGATTGAAGGCTATGAAGCCGGCGCGAACGTTTATATTGCCAAACCTTTTGACGGAGATGAGCTTCTGACGAAAATACGCAAAGAGCTACAACTGGCGGCCCTGGAGAAGGAGCAAGAGCCCATAATCGCCATAATCGAGGGCCGGGTAGATGACTCGCAGACTTTGTAGCAATCCGAATAGCACCACAGTTCGGATTGCTTTGGCAGTGCTAAATATATAGATGGGACCAGATGGTGTGAAGGGGGTCACATTTTTGTTACAACTTATTTACAGATAACTCTCATATCTTAAATCCGCCATTTGATAATTTAAACTTTGAAACCTACCCTGCAGGATTTATTGTCTCTGCGAGTTCCTTCGACTACGCTAAGAGCCTGCCCTGAGCTTGGCGAAGGGACGGCGTCTGTGGTTAGCACTTAGTAGCTTCCCCAGATGCTGCCGGCGAGGTTTAAGATCATACGGATAAGCACGAGGCAGATTAAAAAATATACAAAGCGGGGGAACCAGCGGGTGAATTGGGCGAACCAGAATTCGGCCTGTTCGGAATAATTGTCCGCAAGTCGCTTCGTAATATCATCGAGCATGCCGGTTTCTTCGCCGGTCTTCCACATTTCCACCAGGTCGAGCGGAAGCTTCGTGGATAATCCCTCAGACATCAACTGGCCGGCCTTGACACTTTCGGCGGCCGGGGCAAACAAATCGGCCACTACGAGGTTACCTGTTACCGAAATCGCCATATCGACCGATTCACTGTATGGCACACCCGCCTTGCAGAGCATGTGGAAAGCCCAGCAAAAACGGCCGATTGCCAGCTTATGGACGGCTGAGCCCAGGACGGGGATGCGCAGCACAACATTGTCCAGCAATCTTCGAACAGGGCCAGTTCGGGGCGTGGTACGGATGATTAAAAAAATAATTCCCGCGGGCACCCAAAACAACAGAAGGGTTCCCACCACTTTGAGCAGATAAGATGTTAAGCTTAACTCTCCCAGGACAAAAGCGGGAAGCGGGAAAACAAACGCTGCGACGGTAAGAACGAAAATGGGCAGGAGCAGTCCTGAGATCATTCTTTTGAGCATCCGGGCGGACATTTCGTGCCATTTGGACAGAAGCCCGATTAAATCCGGAAGATTGCCGGACTTTTCGCCGACCTCGACAAGCATTATATCGACCGGATCAAAAACCTTCGGATACAGAATCATCGTTTCGGATAGCGGATTGCCCTGCGCGACGCCACCAACGAGAGCGAGAAATGCTTTTTGCAACCGCGGCTTCAATCCGGGGATGAGAGTATTAAGCGAACGCTGCACCGGCACGCCGGCATCAAGCATGTGGGAAAGATTATTATAAGCAATTGCAAGTTTGCCTGACATCGTAAGAATTCCCGTTCCTAAGGAACAAGCTAAATTTCTTCGAGCATTTTTAGGCAGTACCGGTCGGTCATGCCGGCGATGTAATCGCACACCGCTCTTTGCAGCCCCTGCTGCGGGATGAAACGCTGGAAGTAGCCCGGCATCAGTTCCGGCTGCTTGCAGAGCTTGTCGAAAAGCCGCTGGAGCCAGCCTTTTACTTTTGCCGCTGTTTCAAGCAGCGATTCGTGCAGATAAAAGTTCTGCAGCAGGAATTTCTCCAGTTCGGCAAGCTCGGCATCGCTTTCGGCCGGCAGCACAATCAAATTGGTATCCGCGGCGTAGATTTCGCCCAGCGTTGCTGGATTTGCCTGCGCCAGTGCCTTTTTACTCGCTTCGAGGCAGTCGCCGACGAGCTTGTCGATAATCGCTTTGGCCGTTCGGGTTCTGCGGATGGTGAGGTCTCCGATTGCCCCGGCGTTAATTCGGTTCTGCGCCTCGGCGAAAATTTTCACGCTTTTTAACTGCCCGGCGTCGATTAACCTGGCCCTCATGCCGTCTTCGAGGTCATGACAGTTGTAGGCGATGCGGTCGGCGATGTCGGCGATTTGCCCTTCGAGCGAACAGTGTTTCTCGCCGAACGTCTCGTCCTGTGTTTTGTCATAGGGGCTTTGGTGTCTGGCTAAGCCGAGCCGCGTTTCGTACATCAGGTTCAGGCCCATGAAATCGGGGTACGGATGTTCGAGTAAATCGACGATTCGCAGCGTCTGGCGGTTATGCTCGAAACCGCCGGAGCCGGCCATCAGCTCATCAAGCACTTTCTCGCCGGCATGGCCGAACGGCGAGTGACCCAGGTCGTGCGCCAGGCATATCGCCTCGGTGAGGCTTTCGTTCAGGTGGAGTTCTTTCGCGATGGTCCTGCCTATCTGCGCGACTTCGATGCTGTGTGTCAGGCGGGTTCGGTAGTAGTCGTCCAGGCCTGGGGTGAAGACCTGCGCTTTGCCTTCGAGACGGCGGAAGGCCGAGCAGTGGATAATGCGGTCGCGGTCGCGTTCGAAGTCCGAGCGGTACGGGTGGGGCCTTTCGGGGAACATCCTGCCCCGGCTGTTTTCCTCGGTAACTGCGTAACCGCTCATTCGCTCATTCACTCTTTCACAAGTTCGGCAGGTTCTGTTCTTTGCTTATTTTTTTCAGCAGCACAAGCAGCTCGATCAGGCTCTGGCTGATGACATCGGTATGAGCGCATACCGCCATAAAATTAGTGTCACCGTTCCATCGCGGCACGACGTGGATGTGCAGATGCCCCGGCAGTCCCGCGCCGGCGCATCGGCCGAAATTCATGCCGACGTTGAATCCGTGCGGTTTTATCACCAGCGACAGGGCCTTTTGCAAATCTCTGATTAATTTAATCATTTCCAGCATTTCTTCGTCGTTCGCATCTTCAAGGTCGGGTATGTGCCGGGCCGGCGCTATCAGCAGATGGCCGTTGTTATATGGATAACGATTCAGGATTACGATGCTTTTTTCCGTTCGCCAGAGCACGAGGTTCTCGTCGTCATCCTGCGGATGCTCCAGGTTATGACAGATAAAGCAGCCTGTTTTCCCGCCGGCTGCCGTTTTGTTTTTTTCCGTGGCGAGAGGTTTCTCGTCCAGACCCTGTACATATTGAATTCGCCACGGCGCCCACAAGTTCTTATGTTCCATAATTCGTTTCCCGTTTCGTGATTTGCAAGATGTAAAATCTAATTTTCAAGGAGGTTCATTGTCAGATTTTGTTTGATAGTTATTTTCGGATTTACGCCGGGAAGAGGCAGCAGTAAAGAGGCACTCAATTGCATCTCGTACTGTTGCTTGTATTGTTCCGTTCTGCCGGCATCGATATTGAACAGTTCTTCGCCTTTACCCTGTAAACTGATGACCTGGTAGTTTCTGTAGAATCCGTAGGCCCCGGCCACCTGGAACGTGCCGGAATAAGGTATCGGCCATTCGCGCGGCGCCGAGTCGGAGATTTTATAAGAGCTGCTTATCACGGCCAGCCGGCCTTTTTCGTCCGGGCGGATTTCATCGAGCCTGTAAGTGACATCTCTGGCTTTGCGCATCACCATTGGAGTGGGCACGGAGAGTTTCGAGTTCCAGCTTTGTCCGACCGCCACGCCCAGGGAAGGTTTTTCTACGCTGGAGACCGCGTCCCACAGGAACCACTGCGTGGCAACGACGTCGCCTATCATATCGGGCTCCTTGATTCTGCCCTGATCGGTGTTTGCCCGGAACACTTTCTTGCCGATCTCTTTTAGTAACTGGTCCAATTGAGAATAATCCTCTATTTTTCCTGTGGGCCCGACGTCGAGCGTGAAAGTCCTGCCGGCGAGAGATTCCACGGCGTCCCTGCCCGGGCCTTTGCTTCGCGCCACTTTCACCGTTTCGCAGACCGCCTTGACGGTTGTAAGGCCGTACGGGTCTATTTCGATTGGTGTATAAGCCATGATGATTTCCAGCGATTCGGAAGATTTGTCGGAAGCAGGTCTGCCCGACCGGGATTTCGCTGCCGTTGTGTCCCAGTCGACGATTATTTCTCTGCCGGAGACGAACTTGTATCGCAAAGTCCGGCCGGCCTGGAAATCTACAGTCAAAAGCTCTCCCGGTTTGCCTAAAAATTCTTCTTCCCCGGCTGTTGGCTTACATCCCGCCGTAATGCTCAGTACAAAAGCCGTCAGAATCAGGAGCGTTGTCTTCAACTATCTTCCTTTCAAGTGAGTTCGCAGAGTATATACGGCCTGCCGCGAACGATAAGACTATTCTAATCCATTTTTTCGATGCTGTAGGAACGAACGGCGGTCATTTTCAGCGCGGAAGGCTGTTCGTTCTCCTTGGGATTCGGATCTACGATCAGCCATTCTGAATTAAGATTTTCCCTGTATTCTTCGACTTTGCCGCCGGTCAAATCCAGCTTTAGCTCGCCCGTATATGTTTCCGTATTGTCGGACATGTTTGAAAAGAAAGCTGCTGACTGTTCTTTGTACAGCTCCCTGGCGTTTTCGGCCGAGGGGACTGCTTCCATTCGGGCAATCGCAATCCGGCGATTACCCACATCTTTGATTTCTTTTAGCGTATAAATTTTTTCGTATGCTTTTACACCCATCATACTGAAGGAAAAGCTCTTTATAATGCTCCAGTTTTCGCCGGTGAGTATTTGATTTTTGTCGGAAGCGGGCAGGGCCGGAATCGTGTGCCGTTCGGTGATTGCTTCGAGAGACAGCAGGCTGGCGGCCGTTTTGTCAGCGGAGGAATTGCCCTTGACGGCGGATCGGGCATCATTTACGTCTATAAGCTTTAAAACCTGTCCGGAAGGTGTAATCTCTATGGTATAACTTTGCCCGATTAGTTTGCATAGAGGATTTTGCCGGTCTTCCTGCCTGGAGCTGTCGAAATCCATTGTGATGTCGTTTTTGACCTTTGCCAGATACTTTAGCTGATTGACTGTAATTTTCGCAACGGCATTGCCTTTATCGTTGGTGCTTTGTATTTGCTGTGTGAAGGCAATTTCGATTTTTCTGCCGGTATGTCCGCCCGTGAAACCTTTCGGCTTATCCGGACCGGCACCTTCCCATATAACGCTGTTATCAGAGTCCGTTGTTACCTTATAGGTTGTTGAGTCCTCAGGGGTGAACTTCAAAGCTAATTTCACAGTCGGTTTCTGTTTTCCGGATTCGACCCCGGCTTCAGCGGTTTTTTGTGGCTCGACTTTAGGCTGAGCGGATTTCTCGGCTGGCTTAGAGCAGCCGGCGGTCAAAAGCAGCACGAAAAGTACAAGAATCACAGCGAAACCGAATATTCTGATCTGTTTCATTATCTATTCTCCAGCAAGTTCTACTTCTCAACCTTGTCGGGCGTGCAACCTGCCCCCAGGGGCCCGCCTGTAATTCGACATAGAGACATCATAATTATTTTTCCCTTGTGTGCAAATCAAAGTTTACACACTTTACTCGGCCGGCCAGGACAGTTCGGAGCTTAGTTTCTATGGCTCTTTATAAACACAGAAAGATTCTGCCATCATATCGTGTAATGCACGTTTTCTGAAGGTAAATGCAACGACAATGCAGTCAATTAAAATAAGTATATTTACAGGATAACTAATCACAACCAGGAAACTCCCCTGTTGTGCCTGACTGATTTCTATCCATGTTTTGGCGGATTGGAACTCCGGCGACGAAAATACAATCAGTTGACCCGCCATGGTAACGCCGGCCGACAAGAGAAACGGAAAGAACCGAATGTAAGCATTGAATAAGGAGAGCTTCCGGCCGTGATCGTCGATGACTTTGATCTTACAGGACATCTTACCGAGCGTCGCCCCGTAAAAAGATTCCATGAAAGGCTTATATATGAGCCCCGGCAGACTTGTTAAAATTAACACGACCGTGCTTTTCAGTGAGTAGGAATTCCAGACGCTCAGGATTATAATCGGGATAAATATCAGAGAATCGATTATACTCGCGCCGACCCTGATCCAGAATCCTGCCGGCCGTGAATAATCTTCCATGGGTTCTGAGCAATTGGGACAAAATTCTACCCACTCTTGAAACTCATGTCCGCAACTTTTGCATTTTCTGGTATCCATGCTTTTTCCTCATCTTAACCGGGTTTTTCATGTACACTTTATTAAGAGCGTTTGTCAGGAGTGAAGAATCTCAGTCGCTCGTCCTAATCCCAGATGCTTCGCTTCGCTCAGCATGACAACGTAACAATGTCTTCTCATTCTGTTAGTTGCTCTAAGTAACATTTTATGCCGTTCATTATATGTTTTATTCTTTCTGAAACAACCGAATTTTCTTTATTTGGGCTTTATAAAAGGTTAGAATGCGGATTTGAATGTTTTGAATCGATGTACTAAGCAATTTTGGAGAAACAAGATTATGAAAAGCGATACAGTCAAGAAAGGTTTCCAGCGGG
>CAZHBL010000267.1:0-7373 GCA_964530105.1 uncultured Pirellulales bacterium
AAAATAGAAGTCGATGGCATTTACATCACATATCTTCATATTCTATTTTCTGCCCATCCTGCTGGTGCTGTATTATTTCCTGCCGTGCAAGTTCGTTCTGCTGCGCAACGTTTTCCTTATTCTGGTCAGCTACGTTTTCTATGTATGGCTGAATCCCTGGTTTGCGGTTTTGTTGTTTTGTGTCAGTTCGATAAACTATCTTTTTTCCATTCTTATGGCCAGGTCGGATGGCAACAGATGGAAGCTGCCTATTATGGTAATCTCCCTGGTAGTGAATTTGGGAGTACTCGGCTTCTTCAAGTATATTGTATTCTTCCAGGAGAATTTGAACCATATCGTAGGAATCTTCGGGGCGGAGGCCTTGCCTGTCTTAAAAGTTGTCTGGCCCATTGGGGTATCGTTCTACACTTTCAAAATCCTCAGCTATATGGTGGATGTTTATCGAGGTGTGCCGCCGGCGCGTTCCTTTATTGATTTTGCGTTTTACATCTGTTTCTTCCCACAGATTCTATCTGGCCCGATTCAGCGTTACGGTACTATAGATGTCAGGTCACAAGAGGTCCCGACTTTCGCCGAGCAGCTCGTTTATCGCAGGCACAGCGTCGGAAAATTCTCGTACGGCACGGCACTGTTTATCCTCGGCTTTGCAAAGAAAATCCTTTTGGCAAACGTCGTGGCCAGGGTGGCGGACGCCGTCTTTGCCGCCGAAGCGCCCGGCAGCCTCGATGCCTGGTTTGGTGCCGCCGCTTATACATTTCAGCTTTATTTCGATTTTTCCGCTTATTCCGAAATGGCCATCGGCCTGGGATTAATGCTGGGATTCGAATGTCCCCGCAACTTCAATGCCCCGTATCTGGCCGACAGCATTTCCGATTTCTGGCGCCGATGGCATATCTCACTTTCAAGCTGGTTCAGAGATTACCTCTATATACCCCTTGGGGGCAATAGAAAAGGGATCGGGCGCTCGTACTTCAACCTGGTTGTTGTGTTTTTGCTGTGCGGGCTTTGGCATGGCGCAAACTGGACGTTTGTCGTCTGGGGCACATATCACGGCATATTACTGGTAATCGAACGCTTCTGCGGCAGAAAGACCTTTTATCATACTCTGCCGAGACAAATACAGGTTCTGTTTACCTTCGTGTTGATTATGACGGGTTGGGTGTTCTTCCGCTCGGCGACAATATCCGATGCCTGGCAATACCTGACGGTTATGTTCGTGCCGTCAAAAGCACAGGGCGGCTCGGTTCTGCTCGGTGCCGAAATCTATACTCGGGGCAGTGTGCTGACAATGATAATCTGTGCCGTACTTGCGTTCCAACCCTTGCAGGCATTCGACTGGGCCAGAACTATAACCTGGCCCAAGGCTCTGGTACTAATCGTTTTATTCTGTGTGTCACTAATGGTGATGTTCACGCAGTCATTCAGCTCGTTCTTGTATTTTAAGTTTTAGGAGCAGCACTCGTGACCAAAAGCAAAGCCAAACACGTTTTTTTAATAACAGCTTTCATGCTCGCGCTTCTGAGCGTTGGCGTAGTCCAGTTCGCAGTTGAGTTGAGCGAAGGGCATGGGATACAGCTTGCCGAGCTTTTCCGGCAGTTGCCGACGAAAGATAATCTCAGAATGTTCGAAAATGACCTGGAGAAGAGCTGCCGGCTTGCTGAGAAGCTCCGTCCTTCGGTTCAAAATGTGCAATTTTTGTTATTAAGAGATACAGGCGATAAGGCACTGATGGGCCGGTCCGGCTGGTTTTTCTACAAACCGGCCGTACAGTATCTCATCGAGCCGTTGCCCGCCGATTCACAATATAGCCGGGTGGATGTTCTTTCTGCGATTATTTCCTTTCGCGACCAATTAGCCCAGCGCGGCATCAAACTGCTGGTTGTGCCGGCACCGAATAAGGCGAGCATCTATCCGGAAATGCTGACTCGCCGAGCGGAGGATTCGGAGCAGTCCGTCAATCCTAAGACAATCGAGATTATCTCGGTGCTTAGAAAATCGGGCGTGGAGGTTGTTGACTTATTTAGCCTATTCGCCGAGGCAAGTAAAAGCTCGTCGCCGGGTGATAATACGAGGTATTATCTGGAACAGGACAGCCACTGGTCCGGAGATGGGATGCGTTTGGCCGCCCAGACCGTTGCAAAAAGGATTCTTGATTTGGGATGGGCTGAGAAGGGGAACGTCAAGTACAGTCTGAAATCTACAACTATCGAAAGGTACGGCGATGTTCTCAAAATGATGCGGGTGCCACAGGTTGAGGGCAGGTTCAAACCTGAAATGCTGAACTGCGAGCAAGTAGTCAATGCTGACACCGGCCAGCCCTACCAGGCCGATCCTAATTCGCAAGTCCTTGTTATAGGCGATAGCTTCCTGCGGATATACAGCCGGGATGAACCCGGCTCTGCGGGATTTATCGAACATCTTGCCTGCGAACTTGGATTTCCGCTGACTTCGGTTGTCAATGATGGCGGGGCCTCCACACTGGTAAGGCAGGAGCTTAGCCGCAAGCCCGCTTTACTCAGGAATAAGAGATTGGTAGTATGGGAATTCGTTGAAAGGGACATCCGTTTCGGCACCGAAGGCTGGCAGCAGGTCCAATTGCCGCCGGAACAATGAAACTCGCATTACTCACTAATATAGAAAACTACGGCTTTGAATAAAGAGGATAAAATGAGGTTTCTGAAGCTTTTCATATACTGGCAAGTAATCATACTGACCACTGCTTTGTTTGCCGGCGAACCTCAGGAACAGCTTAAGCTAAGACTTTCCTGGGGCCATCGGTCGCAAGATGCCACTGCCTTTTATGTCAAATTCCTGGCCGATGGGATGGAGATAGCGGACATCTCAGGGCTGACATTGGAACCGGCGGATCAATTCACGGAGGGTGCATGGGTGACACAAGCAGGCGGCCATGACGTTGATGGAGTAGAATTGACGCTGCGATATCCGGAGACGTCTGTCCGAATGATAAAAAACCTGCACAGCATCTGGTCCTACCTTATTGAACATAGTGATGATGACACCGTCCGCCGGCTTCGCCTCGACCCGGCGTATCGGCTGGATTCGCGAAAGCTAACCGTGCAGATGAATCGCGAGGGTACAAAAGGATTCAGCATAACCATCGATCAACTGCTTCAAAACAAGGTTTTCTGGGTGCCTTCCCTTGATATTTATCTAACTGTAGGAGAATCACCGGTCCCCTTTGACGATCACCTAAAAGACATCGAGCCCTGGAAGGGCAAACGCATCATGGACCAGGTCCATAAAGAACCGGAAGCGACTTATGAGCAATACACGGCCCGATGGGAAGATATGGGAAGTCCTGATTACGTAAATCCACATCAGCCTTATCCGGGTCATATTATTTGCCTCAGTTGGGACAGTGCAATATACAAGTTCGGCGTGGACCGCGGCGCCGGAGTCTGGAACGACTTGGGTAATCCTGACAAGTTTCGCTTCTGGTTCGGTTTCGGAGACCTTTCGCGCCGAATCACTCAGTTCTGGAAGTCTCAGAAGCTCACCGATGGTCTTCCGGTTATCAGTACCATATTCGAAAAAGATGGTGTTCGATACGAGGTCGAACAGTTCGCTTACCCGCTCAACGGACCACCCCACGAGCGGCGAGGCGACATTCCGATGGTGCTGCTGCAGAAGGTCAAGGTAACAAACCTAAGAAATTCGGCCAGGGAGATTTCTGTTCTCGTAAGTCATCAAAGGCAACTTCCTGTCTCAGCCAAACCAGAAATCGTACCATTAGCCAAGTCCGCTGCATTCGGTTACGAGGACAGTGCTTCCGGCAACATTCTCTTCTCGGTTGAAGGAATGGGCCTTGAGCTTCGGGACGGCGGCAAATCAGATAGTGAGGAGAAAGCAGATGAGAAGAAGAACTCCAAATTAACGACGGGAAATGTTGTGATTTCGTTCGATCTCGGTCCGAAAGAATCCCGCCAGTTTATTGTCAAACTTCCCTCTCCGGTTGTCCGTCCCGAGGACAGGAAAAAACTGATTGGATTGGAATACTTCAAGGCCCGTTCGGAAACGCTGGATTTCTGGTCGGATTATATCAGACGGGGTGCACAGTTTAAAGTGCCCGAAAAGGCGGTGAACGACTTGTTCCGGGCGAGCCTGTGGCACGCGCTTCGACTGCCAAGACGGCATGGCTGGCAGGAGGAAAATGTCAGGATTGACCTTCCTTACTCGAACTTCGCTTATGGTCAGGATGGGACACCATGGCCGGTCAACCAGGCCGTGTATGTTGATTATATGCTTTATGATTTGCGGGGCTATCATGATATCTCGGTTGAGGAGCTGCTGGCAAAATATCGAAACAACCAGGAGGCCAACGGTCATGTGGGTGGATATGCGAATTGGGTTGTATATACGCCGGGAATGATTTACGCGGTGGCTAAAAATTACCTGTTGTCCGGTGACCGCGAGGCGTTAGACAAGCTGCTTCCACAGACGCTTAAAGCACTTGACTGGTGTCTGGCTGAGATAAAACGCAGATCCGGAGCTTCGACGAGCCTGATTCGCGGGCCACTCAACGATGGCTCGGGGCAGGGAATTTGGGCCTTTAACCAGGCTTATGTCTATGCGGCCCTAAATTTGTTTGGCCGGGTCTTACAAGAGATCGATAATCCGCGGGCGCAGGAGTGCCTGATGGCTGCGTATACTTTAAGGCAGGCTATCGCAAAAAGCTTCGGCGCAGCAACTGTGCGGTCGCCTTTGGTGCAATTACGGGACCACACATGGATTCCGTATGTCCCATGCGAAGCTTCTAAAAACGGGCGCCTGCTCGAACAATGGTATCCGACCGACGTCGATACCGGGGCGGTACATCTGTTAAGGCTAAAGGCACTGCCGGCTGACGGTCTGCTTGCCGATTGCCTTCTCAACGACCATGAAGACAATCTGTATCTGCACGGCTGGGGCATGGCTAACGAGCCGGTTTACAATCAGCAGGCAACATCGTACCTGCTGCGCGACGATCCCAAGGCGGTTATCCGGGCGTTTTACAGTTACATGGCTTGTGCGTTCAGCCATTCGGTTTTCGAGCCGGTGGAGCATCGCTGGGCGTGGGGCCAATATTTTGGTCCTCCCAGTACGGATGGCGCCTGGTTCGAGCTGTATCGCAACATGCTTATCCACGAGATGGACAACGATACATTGCTGCTCCTGCAAGCGACGCCGCGAAAATGGCTGGAGGATAGTAAGACCATAGAAATCGAGCGTGCACCTACATATTACGGCAGGCTGTCGCTGAAAATAGAGAGCCGGGCGGCCTCGAACAAGATTCTGGCGCAGATAGATATGCCGGACCGGCGACATCCGAGTGTGCTTATTGTTCGCTTGCGTCATCCGACAGGAAAATCTATTAAGTCGGTAACCGTCAACGGTCGAGACTGGACTGATTTCGATGTAAAAAAGGAATGGCTGCGAATCAAGAATCCCGACAGGCCGCGGTACTCCATCGTTGCCAGCTATTGACCGACCAGATAATGCAGATATAAAATCAAACATATAGAATCAGGAGAGAATCTATGACACGGTATATTCTACAAATCACCCTAATCTTCTGTTGTTTCACCTCCGCATACGCGCAGACCCAACCCATCTCCGTCAAGGTATTCTTGAATGAGCGGCAGGGCCCGTTGGAGATCGACCGGTTTGCCCTTGGCCAGGGAGGGCTGTCCGAAGAACCGATGTGGGACAACCGCATAGCCGAAATACGAGCACTGAGACCAAGGATTATCCGGCTGTTTATTCAGGAGTATTTCGATCTGCTGCCCGAGCGCGACCGGTACCATTTCGAGACTTTGGACCGTTCGGTGGATACGATTCTTAAGACCGGAGCAAAGCCGCTAATGTGCTTATGCTTCAAGCCGAAAGTTTTGTTTCCCGTGATCAGCCAGGACATTGTTGAACCGAATGATTATGACCAGTGGGAGAAGTTGATCTTCAATCTCGTTCGCCATTATAAAGACCGCCAAGCCGGTATACGCTATTGGGAAGTCGCCAATGAGCCTGATATTGGCGAAGACGGGGGCTGTCCTTATCGTTTCAAGCCGGATAGCTACTGCAGGTACTATCAGCATACCGTAGCGGCGATCCTCCGCGCAGATCCCAACGCACTCGTCGGAGGGCCGGCCTTGGCAAATTCAGGCGCGCCCATTTTGCCGGCACTGTTGGATTTCTGCACTAAAAAAGAGACGCCGCTGCATTTTGTCTCCTGGCACATCTACAGCAGTAATCCTAAGCAAATCCGAGCCACGATCGATAATGTTAAGTCACTTCTGAAGAGATACTCCGCCCTCAAGCCGGAGACGTTTCTCGACGAATGGAACATGAACCTCGGGTTTCCTCCGTCCGACGTGCGGATTCAGCCGTGCTATGTGACTGAAGTGGCGTGGCAGATGAAAGACGGTGGTCTGGACTACTCGTGCTACTATCACATACGCGATTACCATGTGTCTTTCGAGAAGTTTGCCCCTTTCATGTCGCCTTCAGGTACGGCGTTCATGGCCGGCTGGTGGAACAGGATGCCGCAGTTCGACGGGCTGTTCGATTTCCAAAACAATGTACGGCCGGCTTATTTCACCTTCAAGCTGCTGTCTCGCCTTACGGGCCAGCGGCTGCGACTGACCTCGGACGGTCCGACTGTACATGGATTTATGACCCGTGACGAGCGGTATTCTTCGTATGAGTATAACCTGCTGCTCTGGAACTTTTCGGAATCGCCGATACAGGTTGAACTTACCTTTGAGAACATGCCGGGCAGCATGACGGCCAAGCCTGTTGTCCTGGATGCGGCGACGTCAAATAACGATGAGATATCACGGCTCAGGCCGGAAAACTCATTTCAGTTGAAGGCTGACCAGCCGGCTTTCAGGATTTCCTTCGAGCCTTACGGAGTCAGATTCTGGTCTTTTGAACGACGAAATTAGTCAATTGTCTTCACTTTTATCAATCACCACGATATGCCCGGGAGTTTGCATCGTTCAGCTATGAAGAGTTCAAAGCCAAATACTAAAATCCCTGTTGCCACAAAAATTTTCCCTGAGGTATCCACGTTACGATGTATCAGCCATGCTTCGTAGTTTATCTGAACAGCCCTTCGACTTTATGATGCATTATAATGAACATCGTGAATCTACATATGTCATGGTCAGCCAGAGTAGTGGTTATAGACAGGCTAATCGGTTATAATAAAGGAGTTGTTTGTGAAGTTATACTCTTTCATCTCTCAAGAGTATGCTTCCAGTCTTAAAGAAATGAGAGATATCGGTGGGTAGTCTGAAGACCGGCCCAGGAGGTAAAGACATGAGTACAGGTAAAGTTAAATGGTTTAATGCAAAAAAGGGATTCGGCTTTATTGT
>CAZHBL010000268.1:0-7360 GCA_964530105.1 uncultured Pirellulales bacterium
TGCTCTTGTTCCGAACGGCCCAGTCGCCGTCGAAGGAGTCGAACCAGAATGTCTCACGATATTCCAGCGGCGGCACATAGCGTATATTGAGCCGACCGACTTCAAGCGTCGGCTTGATCGGGATGCTGCTGGCCTGCGACGACCACCATCGGCAGCCGACATGATCTTCGAGGAATGTGTAAACTGCATAGAGTGTGCCTCTCGGCCGGCCGCCGGCTAAGATTAAATCGTCTCCGACCGTTCGGATGACAATCCCGTCGGAGCCAAGACCTTCGGTGGAGAAATCCGCCTCGGCCAATTTAGCTGCATCAGGTCCTACAAGCAGCCGGGATTGGCTGGCGGCAGGGGGGGCTTGAATCTCGAATTTCGCGCCGGTAATCTGCCGGAGAAAACCGGCCAGCTCATTCGCGGCGTGACGCTCGGGTTCGGTAGCATCGGCGGCAATAACTATTACGGCTTTCGCCTCGCCGTTTTGTGCTATCGTCACTGTCTCATTCGTTGCCGCTTGTCCGTATCCGACAATCAGTGAAAGAACAACAAGCAATACCCAGATTCTGGTTTTTTGTAACACCATTGTACGACCTCCTTAAAGCGAAAATTAATTGTCATTCTTTTTTCGTGCCTGTATAGTTGCGAGCTTGCCGCCTTCGAAGAGATGGATCGTGCCGTCTCCCATGGTTTGCACACAGGGCTTGATGCCTCTAATCCACAGCTTAAAAGCGGTGGGATGTTTATTCTTTGCCTCCTCGATAAACACCGCATCCGGTTTGCCGTAGTTTTCGAAATGGACTTCGTATCCTGTTGGCTTAGAGGGGCATTTGGTCCATGACATGCTTTTTGGAATATCATTTATCAATTCATTCATGTTATTCGGGAGCAGGCCGTTCTTTTCCCTATATTCTTCTATATACAGGTAGAGGTTCTTCTGTTGCTCTCCACATTCCAGTACTTCGGCGAATACCCGGCCAACGGCGGTGTTCATGTCAAATATCTCGCCACCGGGCGTGTTCGAACTGAGGACAACCAGCGGAGTTCTCCAAAGCCAGAGTTGCAGCCCGCCCCAAATCAATACGAGTATGATTATGCCGGCTGTGACAACTTTATAACTTGTTTTTATACTCATTTGATTTAAATCCCTTTAATTTATATTAGCCGCTGCCGGGAACGGGGAACTTTTTGCCGGCATCGTCCAAAACAAGGACCCAGTCGTTTCCTTCCTCTTTCCGGCCCGGCGGATTAAAATGCTGCACACCTTTGTTCTCAAAATATTTAATAAACCTGGCTTTTCCATTTCGTGGATTGTACCAATATGCTCGTATTTTCTCACCGGTGATTTTGCCCGGTGATACGTCAAATTCCCGCCCGGTATAAGTATAAATAAACGCAAAGCTATTTCCCCGCGTGGCGATTACATAATCGTATCGGCTGCCGGTCTCGCCGGCTATCATAGATGGATCGAATACCCTTTTGAAGAAGGGGCGCGAGAGAATGAGCGATTTTAAGTATCGCATCTGGCCGGCGCCGGGATCATCGATAGCCTCATACCAGTAATTTCTCACGCCGTATCTGCCCCGGCCGGAATTTGGTTTGTGCATTTGCATAACGGCATTGTTACCATAAGTATGCCCGAACGCCCCGGCAAAAACCGACCAGTAGGCATACCGCCTCACATCCCTGTCCTGCCAGTAGGGTTCATTCGGATCATGCAGCCCCTGCGGTATATTCTCGTATGAAGGCTCACCGTCAATGGTCGGTTTCGGCGGGATTTTGGCATAATCTTCCAGCACATATTTCCAGTTGTCTTCTCCCTTCCCCGCCGCGGTATCGTCGTTAAGTTCTCCCTGGTCATATCTTCGATGGCCCGATTGGAACATATTAAAATCGAGCCAGTCTTCATTATGAAACCATGTGGATGACTGTGTTCTTCCGAACGGGTGAAAGCTCATCAGGTGCTTCGGGTCCGTTTCGTGTATTGCCGTGCCTAAAGCCTGCCATATTTTCCTGCCCTGGTCTCCTCTGGTATCGCCGCCGTTTATCCAGATGATGTTGGGCTTGTCGCGGTATCGTTCGGCCAGCCATCGGCCGTACGACCGGGCGCTTTGGACTGTGAAACGCCCGTCTTTGACCAAGCTGCCCCATGTCGGCAGAATGGCGATGTAAATGTGCTTTTCCGCCGCTTTATTAATCACAAAATCGACGTGGTCCCAGTAGTCATATTCAGCCGAGATTTTCGGATTATTTCCCGGCGTGATTTGAGGGTCGGCGGGATTGTCGTTAACGAGAGGCGTGTCATCATAGGCGTTGACTTTGGGCGTTTTTTGAAGTAGTACGGCCTGGATAACGTTGAATGATTTAAGCCGCCGGTTTTCCAGATATCTTTCAACCTCAGTTCGATCCAGCTTTTGAAACAACAGCCACGCCGTATCTCCAAGCCAGAAGAAAGGCCTGCCGTTTTCGTGTTGGAGAAACCTGCCGTTTTGAGATACAACCAATCGACCGCTTTCCCATGGCGGCTGGCCATTCCTGCTTTGACGGGCATTGCAATTAGTTACTGATAGAACGACTAAAAACAATAAAATAAATCTAATGCCCGGCAAACGCATCGTTAATGCTCCCTGGCAGAAAGCGGTCTTTCCTTTGATATTTCTAAATTGCCGGACTATCGTACCAGATATAGGATATGTTGTCCCGCTTTTTATGTGGGAGCCGGTAGGGGGGCGCGAACTACCCTTACTTAGCTTGCGTAGCTGTGCAGCCCTGGAAAGAGCCGGGACAGATTGACCCAGAGCAGCGTGATTATGATAGCAGCCATACCGGCAATGACCCAGAGGCTGTTAATTCGCGGGTGCTTTTTGCCGAACATGTAGCGGAAGTGAAAATACCCAAGGAATACGAGCCACGAGGCCAGCGACCAAAGCTCTTTCGGATCCCAGCCCCAATAGTCGCCCCAGGCCTGTTTGCCCCAGTAGCTGCCGAGGATAAGGCCGAGCGTCAGCAGTGGAAAGCCGACACAGACGATGCTGTATGTGGCTTGTTCGGGCGGCAGGAGATTTTCGCCGGGCTTTGGATTCTTGCCGGCTAATTGGCAAATCGCCTGAAAAGAAGCTTTTGCCATGAAAATATATGAGAACATATAAACGGCGACGTGTGGTGAAAAAAGCCAGCTCTGCAGGGCAGGGGGGAGCTGCTGCGGCTCGGCGTTGAATACGAAGCCGGCGGGAAAAAGGACAATCGCCCCGATGAGCATATCGGCGCTGTAGCCTCCCACGCGCAGCACGCGCCGGCAAAACAGCGAGACCGGATAAATCATGCCGAGGCATAAAAATACTTCGAAAAGATTCTGCAGCGGCACGTGCCGGACGTGATACCAGCGGTAGCCGATTGCGCAAACGGCAATGGCGAAACCGAGAAGGTATATAGCGTGCCCGATCTTGGGCCGGCGAAGAACGGTCGTGACGAACGCCAATAGATACGCGGCGATTGTTAAGTAAACCAGCAAACCCTGAATTGTGTATTTAATTTCCATTATGTGCTTTTTACTTTGAACTTTGAAAAGATATGTCTCAGCCACATATGCCAAATGGCGCCGATACAGAGCATCCAGTAACCGGCATAAACGACGTATAGACCCGTATCGGAAACCACCTGAAGAACTGTATATTGTCCGGCCTTGTCATCGTATGAGCTTTGGTAGAAATGGTAACCACCGAAGCGCAGCGGGTGATTGACCTCAACGTCTTTTGCGGCCACGACTTTATCATCTTCGATGATCTGCAGCTCGCTTATATAATCGCTGATGACTCTGTGATAGCTAAGCGAGAATTTGTCCTGGTTGTGGCTGTGTCCGGGGAAACGCTCGAAGACGTATTGAGTGGATATTTGGCCGCCCGGTTCGGTAACCTGAACTTCGAGCGCCGGATTAGAGCCGGGCGATGGATCGTCGAAGGGGGCACTCTTGCCTTCTTCTATGCCTATCTTCAAATTCTCATATGATTTTACGATTTTTATAGTGCCGGCGTCATTGCCCAGTGGAAATTCTTTGCCGGCTTCGGCGGGTACTTTCCATCGTTGGCCCTGGCGTGTTTGAATCAGCAGATATGCCGGCTTGTAATATTCGAGCCGGAAGTCTTTCAGCTTCAGCGAGAAGGGCAGCTCTTTCTGCTCTTGACTGCCGTCCGGTAAGACGTGATTTTCACTTCTACCCTCGTAGATCGCCATTCGGCCTTTACGGATTTTGTCGATTCCGAAGAGCTTTTTTTGAAAGTAGTGTCCTCCACGCGAGCCCCACATCCCGCCGGCAAGAATCAGGACACAGCCGACGTGTATCATCAGTAATCCGGGCATGTGAAGAAGACGGCGAAAAGCTGCTATCCCGACTATTAACAGCGTCGCCAGTGCCGTCCAGTAAACTACCAGAGGAGGTTGATTAAAAAACTGCTCCGCCCCCTCGGCGCCAATAAACGCTCCATAAATGGACAGGACAATCAACACAATAATCAGCACCAGGCCCAGCCAGATTATGGTGCGTCTATACTTATGCATCTGGTTTCCTTAAATAGTAATTGAATTACTGTACGAAAGTAATTATGCCGAAAAAGCACGTTCTTTACAAGGAATTTAATATACGCTCACAAATCCTTGATGGTTCGAATTAAGCCAGTTTATGGTTGATATTTACCATAAAGGCACTTAAAATACATGATTCGATATGTAATTATCGACAATATTTGGCCCTACATTCAATTTGGGGTGTTTTTAGAAAGATTTACATGAAGTCTCTTACAGTTGCGACACGCGGCGGGGCGCTGGCCATCGCTCAAACAGAGCATGTCATTGCCACGCTGAAAAGAATCCATCTCGGCCTGAAAATCAAAATCAAGGAAATTACAACCACAGGCGACAAGGACAGGCGAACGGCCCTGTGGACTCTTAAAGAGACGGGCTTTTTCACCTCGCAGGTGGAAGATGCCCTGATTGATAACGAGGCCGATTTTGCAGTTCACAGCTTCAAGGATTTGCCAACCGCCCAGCGGGAAGGGCTGGCTATCGGCGCGGTTTTCGATAGAAATTTCGTCGAGGATTGCCTGGTGTCCGTTTCACCTGTAGAGTCGATCGGCCAGTTGCCTGCCGATGCGAAAATCGGTACTTCGAGTCTGCGGCGTGCCGCCCAGCTAAAACACCTGCGGCCTGATCTCGAACCTACTCCGATTCGAGGCAACGTGCAGACGCGATTACGAAAGCTCGATACCGACCAATTCGATGCGATTCTGCTGGCGCGGGCCGGCCTGGAACGACTCGGCCTGGCGGACAAAATCTCCTTCATTTTCGATCCGGCGGTATTTATTCCCGCCCCGGCACAGGGCGCACTGGGCATACAGACAAGGGCCGATGACGACCAGACGAACGAAATCATCGCCGCCATCGACGATGAAAACGCCAGAACAACAACCGCAGCCGAGCGAAAAATCCTGACCACAATGCAGTGCGGCTGCCATGCGCCGGTCGGAGCTTATGCCGAGATCACTGGTAGTGATATCCACATCCGCGCCTTTATCTCCGAGGTGGATGGCAAAAACTTCATCGGCCGGGAAATTGCCGGCCGGGCGGAAGATGCCGAAAAAATCGCCGAAAACATAGCTAAAGAACTCTTAGAAGCCGGCGGCAAAGAAATTCTCGAATCGCTTGAAAAGTAAACCTTCCGGTTATTACGGGCTCGTTTGACTCTTGACTATCGTAACGGGTCCGAGCAGGCCCGACTCCAGGAGTTTCCATTCGGGACGGATTGTGATATTTGTTTTGGTATATCGTTTGTTTTGCGGCAGGTCACGATCCCCGACGAGACGGTTTCGCCATGAATTAATCACATTGACCTCCAGGAGGTTTTGGCCGGGCTTCAATACATCTGAAATGTTCACTCTGAACGGCATGGTCCAAAGTATGCCTAAATCCTGACCATTCAGTGTCACCCGGGCAAAGCCGACATCCTCCACTTTGCCCAGGTCGAGCCAGTATTCCTTCCGGCGGTCGATTTTTTCCTCGAAATTAAAAGTCGTGCGATAAGTCGCTTTGCCGGAATAGAATATTATGCCCGGTTCGGAATGCTGCGTCCAGCTTATCAGTTTGTCGAAAGTCACCTTTTCCGGCCCGCCCCACTTCGGATCGAATTGAACCTGCCAGGGGCCGGGGATTATCATGGCCGGCGCGTAATCGGTGTAATTGGCAATATTTTTTGTTGCAGATGGTTTTGGCTTTTCGTTTCTGAAGACTATGAATACAGAGCCGTAAGGACCGAACCGCAGCGGTATCTTGGTTTGTCCATTTGAATCGGCAAAAGCAATTTGTCGCCGGATCTGACCTGTCACAGGATCCCAGAGTTCCGGCGTTTTGCCCGAAACCCTGAATCGGCACAGGGCATCTTCGGCCTGTTCGGTCTGATTACAGACGAAATAGACATCCATCTCATCAATCCGATAGTGGATATAGTCGAACACACTGTCTGTTGAAGCTTCAATTTCACAGTCGGGATTGATGCCGTCCTCGACAAATACCTGGCGGGCGGTCTTGCCCCAGATCAAACGGCCTTTGCCGATTTGTTTTTCGCCTGTTGCTGCGGAAACATCGCCCCAAAGCTGACTCGCCAGTTCCTTAAATCGTTTTTGGCTTTTGGCTCCGCCGACGAGGCTGACGAGCCGCTGCGGTTTTGGGCCGAGTACGCTTGCTCCCTGTCGGAGAAGTTGGTTGACTTTTTCTAATGCTGCAAGCGAAAGCACTTTGTGGTCGGGCAGGACAAGCAATCGGTAACGAACGCCGCCCGGCACAAGAATCCTGCCGGCCTCGACTTTCAGTTTCAGCAGGATATCTTCATTAGTCACATCATAATCATAGCCGGGCAGGACTTTTGCCGGATCGGCTTCTTTGAGCTGGGCCAGGTTGGGTACATGGTCGCCGTAATAGTACAAAACATCGGCAACAAATTTGCCCTGTTGCACAAGAAAATGGCAGCGGTTTATGTAATCTATGAAAGCATCGGAATATTCCCACCAGGTGACCTGTGGATTGACATGCGTACCTGCAAAATACTCCTGGCCCGGGATTCCCATTTCCTTCGGAGAGCATGTGAACGTATGAAAGAAAATCATGTTCAGCCCCGAACAGAATTCATGGTCCATGCTGGGCTTCTGCGATTTCCAAAGTACATCATTCCAATGCGGCCCGATAGTAGTAAAAGATTCAGCCCCTACGTATTTCTTGCCGTAAATGTGGGCGACGGACGAAGATTGCTTGACAAAAAAGCGATTGACGGGTTTGGGACGATGGGGGGAAGGCGCCCAGAATTCGCCCATGACAATATCGCTGTTGC
>CAZHBL010000269.1:0-7345 GCA_964530105.1 uncultured Pirellulales bacterium
CAATTCCATATTCCCGAACCGGTCGAAATAATAAAGCCCCGTCTCGGTGTCACGCTTGACATTAGGCCCCATGCCCGGCAGAGGATCGAAGCTGAACGAAACAAGGAAGTAATTCTCCGACAAAGGCCACGGACTGTGGAAATAGCTGCCGGGCCAGCCTGAAGCCTCGGGAAAACACACTTCCGGAGTCAGCACCTCAATCGAATCGAAAGAATCCTGACCAGTTTTCGGATCCAGCGAGATACGATACGGATCGAGAACCACCAGCGAGCCGCCCACATCGGCATGGTGCGCCCCGGCGAGAAAAACGAGCTTGTGCGAATTCGGAATCGCCTTGGGCTGGTAACAGGCATTAATGCGCATAGTGTAATTGCCGAACAGCGACATTGAAGCAGTACCGTCCGGATTGGTGATCCATAGCCCGTGAAAATTCGCCGCCGAGCGGTCCACATAATCCCAGCGGATATATACAATGCGCCCGTCATGCAGAACCGATGGATGCCACTCGCTTGTCTCATGGAAGGACAGGATGCGCCGATGCTGCAGGGTCGGATCAAGCCGGTGCAGGGTATGGGCCGGCAGCGGCTCCCACGGATTATTGCAACGCGTAAAGCCGCCGCGATCCGACGACATGAATGCAAGGCCGCCGTCCGGCAGGGGACACGGATCGAAGTCATCGTCAGGGCCGTGAGTGATCTGCCTGATATTGCCGCCGTCGGCGTCCATGGCATAAAGGTGAAAACATTTACGCTGGTCGGAATAATAATCCGGTTTCTGCTCAGCCCGCTCGGCAAAGGCGAAATATATCGTCTCGGCTTCATAAGAAAGAGCTAATGTGGTATAGTTGCCCTTAGCGGTTATATCTTTTGTAAGATGTTGTGACTCGAACGAATAGCCGGGCCGCCCAAGTAGATAAATTCCTCCGCCGGCAATGTCCTCGTAGTCATAATAGTAGCCAAGATATTCATGCAGCATCTGGCAGATAAAACGCCTTCGCTTCATAAAGATAATGCGTTTTCCCGCAATCAGGGGATTCTTCAGGGCAATACTTCGCGCCACCCAGCGGATGTCATGATATAGTTTGGCACGTTCGGTATCAGTCAGCACATCAACATCAGCCGAGCGTGACTTCAATCCAGCCAGTGCCGCCCTCTCGGCGTCAAGCTCCGGGGCATCGGGTCTTCGTGAAAGGTCGGCAAGTAACCGTTCGGCAGCGAACAGTATCGCTCCAATCGCCTTAGGCGATGAAACATCCCGGCCGAGTCGTTTTTCCTGCGCATCCCAATCCGCCTCAACAGCCGCCCTGAAATCGATCGCATCCTGCCCTTTTAAAACCGGCAGAAAAGCGAACAACACAGCCAAAATAGTAATCACAAACTTTGGATTATGACCTTTAGCCACCTGCGTTCTCCTTGCCTGTTCTTGTAACTTTTATCTATCTGATTATCATAAAATCAATCGATAAATACAAGAGAAATTCATTCTCGTAATCTCTACTTATTGCCCAAGTTCCTTAAAATAATTGGGACCTATACGGAGCTAATCAGTATAGGTCCCGAATCAATTCAAATACAGTTGTTATTGCGAGTCTTGATCTTAACCGTTAAACACCCAGCCGGGACGGTATTCACGGCTCAGCAGAGCATTGGCCTTGTCATTGTTGGTAACGCGGCCTTTGGCGCCGTCGTATTCGAGTTTCTCGCCGACACGGTAGGCAACCAGGCCCAGATGCATCGTCTCGATTGCGTTACCGCTGTATACGAAATCGCAAGATGTCTTGAGATCGCCTTTGCAGGCATCGACCCATTCTCTCTGGAAGTGGCCAAGTGGTGGAATAATCTTGTCTTTCGACCGTTTGTTGTAATACGTCATGTCCGCGTCATCGCCGAACGGTATCACGATCCGTGTATCGAAATCGCATATCACAAAACCTTTGGTCCCTTTGAACATCGCGCCGTGTCCGATCTTTGTCAGATCGACGTAGCCTCTCGGCGATCTCGGCTTCATATTCTCCGGTTTCCCCCCCCAGGGTACGCCCTGGTACCAGTGTAAGCGAATCGGCCCTCGCCAGTCATTGGCCGGAAAGTCGAAAGAGGTGTGCAATTCAACCGGCGCAACTTCAGGATTATATTTCTCTCCTTCGCCTTCAGCCGTCGTCGGTAACTCGGCGTCAATCGCATTCCATAGGAGATCGATCGTGTGACTTCCCATATCGCCGACCTGGCCTGTTCCGTAGTCCCAGTACATGTTCCAGGACAAACAGTTCATGCCGGGACCACCTTTGAAGTACTCCGGATTATACGGGTGGTAGGGCGCCTCCCCAATCCACAGATCATAATGGAGCGTCTTGGGCGGCGTGCCCTGGGCCGGTGGATACCCTTTTCTGTAAATCCGGCGATTAGCCCATGCATAGACATCAGTCAGCTTGCCGATCGCGCCGTCTTTGACTAACTCTCGCACTCGCTCGAAGTTCGGCTTTGCGTGGCGCTGAGTGCCCACCTGTGTGGCGAGTTTGTGCTTTTTCGCAACGAATTTCTCCCGGACGATGCGAGTTTCCTCGACCGTATGGGCCAGCGGCTTTTCCATATAGCAGTGCAGGTCGCGATTGAGCGTCCAGTTGGCGATCAGGCCGTGCGTGTGATCCGTCGTGCAGCATATCACAGCATCGATGTCCTTTTGTTCGAGGCATTTGCGCCAATCGACGTAATGCTTAGCCTTTGGAAACCTTTTAGCTGCATGTGCTATATGATCCTCATTCACGTCGCACAGGGCCACAATGTTCTCGCTTGAAATCGAATCGAAATGGGCGTCGGCCCTGCCCCATGTACCGATCATGGCGACATTGAGCTTGTTGCTGGGTGCGTTGGCACCGGAGAGTACACCGCTGGGTAAGATGATTAGTCCGGCTCCCGTAGCAATGGTGGATTTGAGGAAATCGCGTCGTTGAATTGTTTTGGTCTTCATAATTTTTCTCCTATGTAGTGGTTTTAGTTGTCTGTTATGAAACCAGAAAAGATGAGTTTACGCGTTAAAACAAAAGGTTGCAAGAGAAAAAACGAGTACCCTAAATCATGTGTTTTAAATGACAGTTTCGTATTCCGGACGTTTTTAGTAAGGTAATAAGACTATTTACAAAAAAATTATAATTAGTAGACAAAACGACGACTTCAAGCTGTCTTTACTAACGAACCGACGCTGGGACAACATTTTGGACAAGAACCTGCCTGATAATATGCTGCGAGCGGCTCTGGCACGGAACGACCCCGCCGCTGTGGAATTGATGTGGGATCGTTACGCAGGCGATTTGCTGGCGTATCTCCAGGCTGTCCTTTGTTCGAGACACGATGCCGAAGATGTGCTCCAGACGGTCTTTGTCAGGATTGTTCAAAAGCGTCACAAACTGGCTAAAGCACGACACCTGGACGCTTACGTGTATAGTATCGCACGAAATGAAGCTTTCAGGCTGATCGGCCGCCGTAAAAGAAAGCGAAAGGTTGAGGCTGTAAATGAAATATGGCTGACTGTGACGGAAGAGAAGCCGGGGCCGAATGAACTGGCAGAGGAATTACAGGCCGCCTTAGCCCGTTTGCCACAGCCGCAGCGCGAGGTGATTGTTATGAAAGTATACAAGCAAAAAACGTTTTCGGATATCTCCAGGCTTTTAGGACTATCTGCGAACACCGTGGCGAGCAGATACCGCTACGGCATGGAAAAGCTGCGAACTTTATTGGAGAATCTCATATTATGAAGAACAAAGATACGCAGAATGAACAGCTCGAAAGTATCTTGAGAAAAGCACGCCTGCCCGAGCCTTCGCCCGAGCTCAAAGAGCGAATTACCGCTGAGGCAAAAAGGGCGTGGAATCAAACCTTACCGGAGCTATCGTGGCTGGTTCCCTTCAGGCGTCTGGCGGCCTCAGCGGCGGCGGCAATACTCATTATCTGGCTGGCCAATTACTCCAGTGAGCGTGCGCTGGCCCAATGGCAATCCGAAAAGGTTCCATCCACAAGTGAGCAGTTCCCCGGTCTCGAATCACTACCGGAAATACCTTATGGCCCGTTTGTAAGGCAATTGGCTACGGTTAATCGCCAGCCTTCTATGATTGATGCTTCAGCGCTGAACGACCACATAGAGGTACTCCGCCACATCCTTGACGAAACGCAGCAGAGTAATATTACCAAGCCATCGGAACTGCCAGGCAGTAGAAGCCATCTGATTTCAAATCCGCCGAGCGTCATTTCGTATTCTTAAGACACAGAGAAGTGAAAGGATAATTCAAATGCGAAAAAGAACCGTGAAAATCCTGAAAATCCTCGCCATCGTACTGGTTGTGCTAAGCCTGATCTATGCTGTTGCCGTCGGTGTTTCATCAGCGAAGCTCCGGAAAGCCTACGCAACTCTGGAAAAAGCAGGCCGGCCTATGGAACCGGCAGATGTCATACCGCCGGATGTACCTGATGCTGAGAACGCCGCGTTGCTCTACGAGAGCGCTATACTGCTGCTTAAAGCCCAGCCGTCACAAAACAGAAATTTGCTGGAGTATTTGGGAGGGCTATCCGATAAGTTCCTAAAGGAATCCATCGAACCGGACAAGCTCGCCGAATTGAAGCAACTGATCGAGCAGGATGTCGTAACACAAGCCCTTTCGGTTGTTGAGGATGGAACTCGGCGGAGTTCGTGCCGATTCGAACACGATTATAATGCCGGCTTTAATATGCTCCTGCCCCATCTGGGAGGCTTTAGGAACATCATACGCATTCTCGGAGCCAAGTCATGCCTCGAAGCTGAGGCTGGACGGCCCGATACCGCATGGAACCTTGTTCAGACCCAGTTAAGATTCGCCGATTCGCTGCGGAATGAGCCGATTATTATCAGCTTTCTTGTGCGTTTGGCCTCGATAAGAAACTCGTGTGAGACAATCCATAAAATCTGCGAAATTGCCCCACCTAACTCAGAACAATACCACATCCTGGAGAGCCTGCTGTTGGACTACGAGGATCGCACGCCCCTCGTCCTTGCCCTGGACGGTGAACGGCTGCTCTGCGGCGAATGGGCATTCAATCTGTTGAAAAACGGATCAATCGGGGAGTTATCTGCAAGTGCAGGTCATGAATCGGGCTTTGGCGGAGTTTTAATGAGTCTCTACTCGGCTTTCAAGCCCCTGTCTCTGGCTGACCACGCGACCTATGTGCGGATCATGGGTGACTATACACGGCTCGTACAGTCCGGCAGTTCTGACGGACACTCCCCCAATGATGCAAGCGCCATGATCAGAAAAGTTGATGAAACTCGGAGTCGTCTATACGTAATAACGTCAATGTTAGCTCCGGCGATAGGTCGTGTAAATGAACTGTACGCGGAATTGATCGCCCAGATGCGCATCACCAGAGCGGGGCTTGGCTTGCTGCAGGAAAGGAAAGCCCAGGGTGTATTTCCCCAGACGATTGAAAAGCTAAAAATCGAGAACATTGATGATCCGTTCTTTGCCGAACCGCTTCACTACAAATCCCAGGGGTCTGGTTTTATCCTCTACAGCGTTGGGCCGGATCAAAAGGACAACGGCGGCAGCCCAAAGCAAAAGAAACAAAAGGATGATTGGGACATTGTCTGGTCCTATACCGGCGAAGGCTAAGACGCGACTCGACAGCTCATGTTGGAACGCCAGCCGCAATCATGCCTTCATGCGGCAGCCCAACTTGCTGATTAGTCCTGTCAGGCCGACTATGGCAAACGCCATCATTAAGCAGCCAATGATAGCGACAAACACAGGCAGCTCGCTGCTTTTGTAAAACCAGATTGGCAAATGCAGAAAACCGGCAATTATATAAATCCAGGGATGGAGGATGTAGGCCGTTAAAGGATTCATCCCGGCCGGCCGTACAATCAGGCTCCACGCATGATACCTGCGTATGTCCATGATCCAATATAACGCCGCCCATGTCAGCGTAGTCAGGGAAGCACAATAAAAACACCACGCAGGAGTTGCCTGAATCTTGTTAATGCCAAAAATCGGATCGAACAGCAGCGCAGCCAGGGCCAGACCGATACCATATATAATAGTCCATCGTAAGCGTTCGGCATGTGTCCGAATCCCGGAGCCGGTCAACAGGATAGTGCCCAGGCAGCAGCCTGCCATCGAAATCGATGCGAGTGAGCCTAATGATTCTCCGATGGATACATGTGCGCCAAGCCCCTCGACAAGCCGCTGGATTTGCCTGATAGCCGGCGCCGCCCATGTAAGCCATTCCCTTGAATCAACGCGTGAGAACAGCCCTTCATGATCGGCCACGTACAGCATGGCCAGCAGTCCTGCTGCGCCGATTAACCATTCTCGCCGCCGCCCCAGAACCAGGTAAATCAGCGATGTCACCAGATACGCCCAGCCTATCAGCCCCAGGATGCCCCACCACGAATGACGCAGCCAGACAGTGTCGCCCTGATCGAAAATCGGCCCGAGGATCAGATGCCTGCCGTCTGCCGTACGATAAACCAGCGCCAGCACAACAAGCGATGCAAAGCCAATTACACGAACGATGGTGAAGATTTTCCGTTTTCGTTCCGGACCCGGCGGTACGACAAGAAAGGCCATGAAAATGGCAGGATACGCCAGCAAACCCCATAAGCCCCGGTAACCCGGATTATGCTGCTCCATATTGACCATCAGTACACCCATTACAAGCAGTGTAAGAGTTCGTGTAATTATTCTGACAAGAAGTCGTTTCCTTGAGCAGCCGTGAGCCAATGCCCGACCAAGGGCCAGCGGAACCGACATCCCCATAATGAACAGAAAGGCGGGAAAAACCATGTCCGGCAACGTCATGCCATCGGCTTCGGCGCTTACATGCTTAAGCCATGCCGGCGCGGCTTTGACGCCCGCGACATCGTTAACGAAGATCATCAACAGAATCACCAAACCGCGCAATGCATCGACCGAGGCAATACGATCCTCCGTCGCTGCCGGCAATAATTCCTGCCCGGCGCTGCCGTTATCTACCGGTATGCTCGTCTCAGGTTGACTGCTTCGGTTACTATTGTTCATTTCGATATTACTCTGCCGGCTTGAGCAGCTTCAGCCCTTCGACAAGCGGCGGAAATTCGCTCCATTGTTTACGACCGCTCCACGTAGTAAAAAGATGGCCCAGCATTTTCGGATTCTTCCGGTCCCGGCTGTATCGAATCAGCGCCTTTGAGGCATCGACATTTTTCCACCCGCCCGGCAGTATGCGAAAGCCCTTTTCCAAGAACATCGGCACGGATGGATAACTTTCCCGCAGCTCATAGTGCCAGTCACAAATGATAATGTCTTTGGGAACCATATCCACCGCCGGGGCAGTCCCGTTCATGG
>CAZHBL010000270.1:0-7344 GCA_964530105.1 uncultured Pirellulales bacterium
CTTTGTATCTTTCCAAAATGGACATTACCATGGTGTTGATGATTCCAAGAGCGGCGACCGTGATGGCTATCATCCCGACCGCGAATAAAAACATATTCATGAAGATAAAAGCTGTTTTGATTTCTTCCAGGTGGTCGATCAGCGCGAATGTTCTGAAACCCAGGTCTTCCATTTTTGCCTTAACGGGCTCGATGTACTTTGTCGAGGACAGCTTGATGTTCACCATGGAATAACCTTTGGCCTGCTGGGACGATTGGAAGAGGTCCCAGATACTCGTCAGCGACAGTTTCTTCATATTATCCGACTCGGCTGGCATAATAAAAACGTCGCTTCGTACGGGCATCGGGCCGGCGAATCCCATTTTTTCGGTTACACCAACAATAGTGAAAGGATAGCTCTGCCTGGAAAACGGCAGCCCCTTTCCCATGAGGAAGGATACGATGTTGGGTATGTTGGAA
The DNA here is from genome assembly GCA_964530105.1 of uncultured Pirellulales bacterium. Taxonomy (GTDB): domain Bacteria; phylum Planctomycetota; class Phycisphaerae; order Sedimentisphaerales; family Anaerobacaceae; genus JAFGPJ01. The sequence goes on from CAZHBL010000270.1 coordinate 459, forward strand.
AGACTCAAATCGACCGTCAGTGTCGAGATTTCGATTTGCTGCCCGATAGCTGCCTGCGGCTCCTTGACTTTCATACGGTGCAGCAGCGAGTCACTTATGATTAGAGCATTCGAATCGGCGAGTGTGTAGGGCCTGCCCGCTCGTAGTTTCATAAAGCCTGATTGACAGATGTCCGCCGGCAGGACCTGAACGAGACTGAACTTTTCTTCGTCATTGTAACTAATCATAGCGGGAAAACGGACCTCGGGAAAGGCCGATTCCACACCTTCGATTTCGGTGACGTCCCGGATGAATTTATCGTCCAGTATCTGCGTCTGCGGGCCGGCATGTTCAGGTGCGTTAGGGTCATCGACATGAGGGATTTTCTGATTATTTTCGGAGCGGGGGTATACACTAACGTAATTGAAAAGCTGAAGCTCATTGAATGTATTTGTGATATTATCCTGAATTCCCTGGCCGAAAGAGAACATTGAAACAAGTGCTCCGATACCGATCATGACTCCGAAGATGGTCAGAACAGTGCGCAGCTTCTTCTTCCACAGATTGGAAAAAGATTGTTCGATATAGTCGGAGATTCTCATAGACTTTACCTGATTCTCTCGGCTTGGACGACTTTCCCATCCTGGAGATGAATAACGTCATCGGCGAATTCGTCCAGCAGGGACTCCTCGTGGGATATCATTACTACCGTTAGGCCCTGTTTTATATTCAACTCTGAAAGTGTCTGCACGATCTGGTGTGATGTTTTGCTGTCGAGGTTGCCAGTGGGTTCATCTGCAAGCAGGATTTTCGGATGGTTGATAAGCGCCCGGGCAATTGCAGTTCTCTGTTGTTCACCGCCGGAAAGCTCTGAAGGGCGGTGATCTTTACGTTGGTAGAGCCCTACTTTTTCCAGTATCTGAGCAGCTCGTTTGATCCGTTCTTTTTTGGCCACGCCGGTAAAAAGTAAGGGAAAGGCTACATTTTCCAGAGCGGTATATGCCGAGACAAGGTTGAACGACTGGAAGATCATGCCGACCTGGTGACGCCGGTAAAGGGCCAGTTCGTCCTTGTTCAATTCAGAGATTAGTCTGCCCTGGACTTTGATACTGCCTGAAGAAGGCCGGTCCAGCCCGGCTAAAAGATTCATCAAGGTGGATTTGCCCGAGCCGGAAGCCCCTGTGACTCCGAGGAACTCGCCCTGATCGAGTGACAGGCTCACATCCTTGAGAGCTATAACCTTAATCGTGCCGGACGAGTAGATCCTCGTCAAGTCCTCTGTCTTGATAAAAGAATCAGAGTTCATACTTTATCCTGAACGCCGTCCGTTAAATATTGCTTATTGCCCTTAATACAAAGGTCAACGTTAATACTGCTTACCGTTAGCTTTTTTTGCCAGAATCGCTTCTATCTCATCCATCGTGCGATTCATTGCTACCATCGTTTTCTTGAATGGCTCGGCACTGGTCATATCCACACCGGCTTTTTTCAGAAGGTCGATCGGATAGTCGGATCCTCCCGATGATATGAAGTCGATGTAATTTTTGACCGTGCCTTTCTCTTTGCCTAATACTTGTTCCGCCAATGCTGTGGATGCAGTAAAAGATGTCGAGTACTGATAGACGTAAAAGTCATAATAAAAATGCGGAATGTATGCCCATTCGACCGTGTACAATTCGTCGATATGGCAAATACCCTTATCGTGGCCGTAATATCTTTTCAGAATGTCGCCGTAAAGCTCGGTAAGGGCGTCCCCTGTCAGCGGCTCCCCGCGTTCGGCCTTTTCGTGCATACGCAGCTCGAATTCGGCAAATTGAGTCTGCCTGAAAACCGTCCCCTTGATTCCATCTAAGTAATTCATCAATAACGACAGCCGGGTGCCGTCATCGTCGATTTCTTTGAGCATTTTGTCAATCAGAAGAGCCTCGTTGAAAGTGGAAGCCACCTCTGCGACAAAGATGGGATAGTCGGCGGTCGGATACGGCTGATTCTTGTTGGAGTAATAACTGTGCATCGTATGGCCAAGTTCGTGAGCTAATGTGCTGACATCTTCGTACTGGTCGTTATAGTTCAAAAGAATATAAGGGTGGACATCGTACGCGCCGCCATTGGAATATGCGCCCGAGCGTTTTCCCGGCGAGGGATATACATCGATCCACTGCTTCTCGAACGCTTCAGCTACGACACGGCAGTAATCATCCCCCAACGGCTTCATGGCGTCGAGTACCAGTTTCTTCGCCTCTTCATACGTATATTCCAGATCGACACCTTTGACGACCGGCGCATATACGTCCGAGTATTTCAGCGTCTCTACGCCCAACATTCTTTTTTTCAATTTCAGATACCGATGAAACGAATCGAGATTGTTATTCACATTTTCGATAAGAGCCATATAGACTTCCGTTGGAATGTTGTTCTTATCCAGAGCACTCTCAAGCGAAGACTTGTAATTGCGCGTCCGGGCGTAAAACATATTCTTCTTCACCTCGGCGTAAAGATCTGTACCGAAAGTCGCTTTGAACTTGTCTAACGCTCCCCAGAACGCCTGGAACACGGCCTCTCGGTCATTTCGGTTCTGCACGGCCCGGTAACGGCTGTAGCCGGCTTTGGTCAGTTTGGCCATCGTGCCGTCACTTAATTTAATCTCGGGATAAGGCAATTCCGCGTCGCTGAAGACCGAATAAATCGAGGATGGACCGTCGGCCAACATGCCTGCTTCGGCGAGAATCTTTTCCTCGCTTTCCGACAATGTGTGAGCTTTCATTCGCAGGATATCATACAAAGCCATCTTGTAAACTTTCAGGCCCGCTTCCTGCTCCATGAAGGCGTCGATTTGCTGTTTATCCATTTTGGCGATTTCCGGCGTGATAAATGCCGCTTTGGAACTGTAGTCGGTGCCGAGCTGCTGTATCTCCTGCTTGAGTCCGAGGTACTTCGAGTTGCCTGTGTCCTCGTCGGATTTCATAGAGGCGTAGCAAAACAATCGCCCGAATTCTTTGGAAATCCGGCTGTTAAATTCCATGCATGCCAGCAATTCTGACGCAGAGCTGGCCAATTTGCCTTGATACTTCGTTACTTCATCGAATTGGGCGACAATCTCCCGCTTGGCTGTATTCCATGCCTCGTCCGAAGGATAGAGATCTTCCAGCTTCCATTTGTCCTCGGTGGCAATTTGTGATCTTTCACGGCTCTGGGAAAACGCTTCGGTTTGAGAAAATCCTAAAAAAGCAATTTGTGTCATAATTATTATTCCTGAGATCTTATTCATAATAATACCTTCCATATAAATTCTCTTATGGTCTTAACAACCAGCATATCTTAAGGTTTAACACTAATCTTTGTCAATTGTACAATTCGTATTCTGCATTGGTTTTATGAAGAGGAGAATTTATTTTACGCTATGAATAACAATGGGCTGCGAGTTTGTGCCCACAGCCCATTTTATCTTTGTGTTCGTTTTAAATCTGTCGACGGCTTATTGAATCGTCAGTTGCAGTTTTCCCTCTATCGTACCGGCTAACGGGCCGGTGTCCTGTGTAATAGTGACAGTATAATTTCCCTTTTTTACATCCGGTTTTCGCCACGAAAACCCGCATGAGCCGCCTCACCCATATTTGATTTTCGTAGCGGCAACTTCCTTACCTTCGGAATCGACAATCTTTAATTCCGGCTCGATGGCGTTATAATTCCTGGAACTTTCGTTGAGTTGAGAGAATCGGCCGTAAAGCTCGCCCCCTTTGCCTTTGATTATTCGCGAAATATATATGTTCGTTCCTTCGGGATAGACTGTCTGTTCCTTTACATCGCTTTGATAGCGTTTATTTTCCTCGACGGCACTGATTGAAAGTACAGGTTTACCGAGTTCCACGTTGCAGGTCTTATCCGCGTCAATTGTAAATTCAGGTCCTTCTTGAAAATCTAATCGCCAGTTATCACCATTCCGGGCGCTGTAGTTAATATAGCCTCTATTGAGTTTATAAGATCCAGTTGGTAATTTGGCTTGTTCGGAAGCAAGATTAAACTGGACGGTTGTATCTTTACTCCCTGCAATATTTGCGCTGCTTAATTTTGCTTCAAGGTTTGTATTCCCGGTTAGTTGAGTCGTCAGGTTGCCTGTATCACCTGTGTACTCGGTGAGAATTGCCCGGATAGTACCGCCTATTTCGTGGATCCCATTAAGTTTAATGTTGTAGAACTGGCCGTTATGATTAATGATACTGCTGAGCATGTCTCTGGATATGTAACTGCCGGTTTCTTCCTTGCCGGTCTGAAGGGAAAATGAGCTTCTTCCAAAGTCTTTGAACGAACCTGTGAAGCCGTTTGTAAAGAGAATAAGCTTTGCCGACTGACCATTAATGGTTGATGTCCCTTCGAGTATACATGATGGACTCCACATGAAATTTGGTTGCGAATCCTGCCCATAAAAAGCTACCTGCAATAAAGCACGAAAAGGTACCTGTCGGTCAGTGTGAGTTATCATTAAAAAATCAGGTGTCACGAACTCTGTACGGTCATTTGAGCTGGATTCGGAATTTTGTATCGGTAAAATTTTTTCGTTGTCTGAGACTTTGCCGTCAGCGTCAAGGTCAACGTAGAGAGCAACAGCCTTTTTGTCTTTAATCTCTACGGCGGACCATTCTGCTCCAACGAAATTCGGATTATATACTGTTTCGAAATCCTTGATTTTCTTTTTCAGGTCTGCAAGAAATGGCGTTTCACTTGCACTTCCACCAAAACCCCAATATGAATTGTAACGCAGCTCATCTTGTTTTCCGCTTAAGCCTTGATACTTCATATCGAATACAATGGCCCCCGGCGGCGGTTCGGGGAATGGCATAGCTTCCGGCTCGGTCTCTGTGGGTGCAGGTTGCTGAATAACTTGTTGCTGATGGGGCCTGGAGCGTTGCATCAGGAGAAGTATTGTTAATAGAACACCGACCAGTATCAAAAATGCGATAAGAAACTTCCTCACTTTAAATTTCTCCTTTGTCAGGTGTGCAGGATATTTCGTAATTTGATATTATCATATCAAAACCAATAAGGCTTCTTAATAAAACCGGCTGCATTACAAATCCCTATATAGTTATCAAAAAATAACCGTTCTGTACTACAAAGACAACTATTAAAAGAAAATGTTACGGTTTTTTTGACTAAAACACAATATTTATGAATGCTGATCGGCGATTTGCGGAGGTTGCCCGTTACGTTTTAAGTTTTGCTGGGTCCATATTGCAAATGCTGAGCCGAGCAATAAAACGATTCCGAAGAACAATTGGAAAGTATTCATCGATTCCCCGAAAACCACGTTGGAAATAGCTAGGACGATAAAAGGCTGGGCCAGGATGACCATCGCGGGGATCGTTGCCCCGATTCTTCTTATAGCGGCATAATACAGCGTATGGGCCAAAGCGATTGCCGTCACGCCGGAAATGATTACGCACACCCATTGCCAGGCGCCCATTTGAGCGGTTGTCTCAATTTTGCCAAACAAAAGTGCGGACACGGCAAGACCCGCAACTGTGTAAATGCTGATTACGGAAAATCCGCTGCGGGAGTCTATGTCCCTGAACGCGATTTTTACCGATAACGTATAAACGCCCCACATAAAGGCCGCGGCTTGAGCGATAATGATACCCGTAATTATCCCGGCCTCGGCGAGGTTCACTTCGTTGTACATCACGCCAATCAGTCCGACTATCGAAAGCGTCAGCCCTATCCAGAAGTGTTTACTTCTAACCAGAGCACGTTCCTCTGAGAAAAAGATGAACGAGAAACCTGCGATCCAGATGATATTCGTTTTCGTTTGCAGCACCATAAAGGCCGGACCGATGTAATAAAATGCTGCCGCCCATAAGCTCTGCATCAGGATATTCGCCATGCCCGGTATCAAAGCCCTGCGCCAGACCCTGTGATCGAGACGTTTTGTTTTGATGGAAAAAACGAGAAACGGCAGCCAGAAAAGGCAAGCAACCGAATATCGCAGCAGGTTCTGTGTCCATGAATCCACATATCCAGTCAGGTACTTTATAAAGATCGGCCCCAATGACCAGAAGGTAAGTGCGCCAAGGCAGGCAAAAGTCGCTGAGACATTGACCCTTTGAGTGAGATTACCCTGATCGTTGCCGGAGGGCTCGGGGCAGGCCTTTCGAATGTCACTGTGTTCGTTCACTAAGGGTCTCCAAATATAGGATGGGAGTTCTGCGAAAAGTTCCTAACGCAAAAAATCAACGCAACATATCGACGGCTATGTTTGCCACTTCCCGGCAGGCTTTTTTCTCGGCTAACGGCTCGGTCAGCCTGGTCAATTCGCCGCTTAGCTTCGCCAGCTTGTCATTGTCTTGCAGAAGTTGCTCGATACTTGCGACAATCGGCTCTATCGAGGTGAAATTCGGCATGAACTCCGGCACTAATTCGCTGCCAGCCAGAATATTCACCAGTGACAGGTATTTCGTTTTGATTGCCCATCCAAATAGTTGCCACAGAATTCTGCTTGACTGGTACATTATAACCAACGGGCAGCCGGCCGCGGCGACCTCGAGAGTCGCGCTGCCGCTGGCTACAATCGAAAAATCGACCGCCCCGGCCGTCTTGTTAACCGAGTCAACGCTGTATTGGCATTTGAAGCCGGGTATTTGTGCCGCTCTTAAAATTCCTTCCCGCCTGGCATCCACCGCTACAGTGACAAATGTTGCTGTGGGATATTTTTCCTTCAGACGCAGTGCTATCTGCTGCATGGGTTGCCAGAGCGAGTCGATTTCCGCCGCTCGCGAGCCGGGCATAAGAGCGAACCTGGTTTTTTTCGGCTCAAAATCTGCATAATGCTCGTGCCGTGTGCGGGCAATCTCCAATTTATCCAGAAGCGGATTTCCCACGAAAACCGCATCCATACCTCTTTGGCCGAACCAAT
>CAZHBL010000271.1:0-7339 GCA_964530105.1 uncultured Pirellulales bacterium
ACGCATATCGACCATCGCGGCGGCTCGGTCAATCCCATTGCTGTCAAGCACATGTGGCTTGTAGTCGAACCTCGCGACGACGACCAGGTGCTGGCTAAAAACTTCGAGTCGGACGATTTCCCTGATGAGCAGTTCAGTATCAGCCGTTGTCTGCCGGCCGGCGAAAAAATCGAAAACTGGGACACTTGGTGTCATGAAGAATATGAAAAACGCAGGCACGACCCCTCGGTGAGCTGGTCGAATTATATCCGTGCGGCGGTTTTGTACCTTCAGCATCTCAACACAAAAGACGACGGCAGTTTCAATCCGGCGATCCGCGGGATGAATATGATGGTTTACGGCAACATACCGCGAGCGGCCGGCCTGAGCTCATCATCGGCATTGGTCATGATAACAGTTGAAGCTGTAATACGGATAAACTCGCTTCACATTAAAGCTGCTGATTCCGTAGAGCATTGGGGATTTGCCGAATGGTATGTGGGCACACGTGGCGGTTGCAGCGACCACGCTGCGATTATATACGGCAGGCACCATACGATTCTCCATATGACAGCTTTTCCATTATCCGTAGAGCAGGCAGCACTTCCGGCCGGCTATTGCTTCGTTTTGGCGAATAGCAGCATCAAGGCAAAAAAACAAGCCGGCGGCCGCGATATCTTTAACAGCCGGGTCGCAGGATATATTTTCGGCTTGATGTTAATATGCAAAAACTTTCCAGAGTACGCCGATAAACTCGAAAGACTTCGGGATGTCAATCCGGAAAGACTTGGCGTTGATGAGAGCAAAATCTATCGAATGGTAAAATCACTGCCCGTTTCCGTCCGCAGAACAGATATTTTAAGACTCCTTCCGTCAGATGAGCAAAAGATTCATCGTGTATTCAGAAGTCATGCCGAATCCCAGGATGGCTATCCCATCCGGCAGGTATGTCTTTATGGAATCGCCGAGTGTATTCGCGCCGAGATGGCCCCTCAGTGCCTGCGAGCGGGCGACATGAAGACGTTTGGTGAGCTTATTAACACCTCCCACGACGGCGACCGCGTGACGAAGCTCGTTGACGGCCGGCGCATACCTACCGACAACAGCTATCCCGACGAACGAATTGACGCCCTGATAGGCGATCTGGAATCGGGCGATCCCGAACGTATGAGCCGGGCCAAGTTGTGGCGTCAGGGTGGCGGCTATAACGTAAGCCTGCCCGAAATCGATGAACTCGTTGACATTGCGCTGGCAACCGAAGGCGTTATCGGTGCCGGTCTTGTCGGCGCCGGGATGGGTGGCTGTATCGTGGCGGTCGTCGAGGACAAGCACGCCCGGCGACTGGTTGAAAATATGACTGAACAATACTATCATCCGCGCAACCTGCCGGTAAGGGCGGAGATTATTACTCCCGTGGGTGGTTTGTGCGCTATGGATTGAGCAGCGAAGCCGCCTCGGCGTCCATGAATATTTTACAATTACCGTGCTTCTGTAATATCGAGGCCGGACACATCGGCGTCACCTTCCCTTCGAGAGCGTTTTTCACCGCCCCGGCTTTGCGCTCTTCGGGAACCGTTACGATCAGGCATGTGCTTTTCATAATCTGCCGAATGCTCATCGAGATTGCACGGCGGGGCACCTGCTCCAGAGTTTCGAACCAGCCTTCGCCCAACTGCTGCTTCCTGCATTTCTCATCCAGCTCTACGACGAGATACGGCTCTTCGGTTTCGAAATCCGCCGGCGGATCATTAAACGCGAGATGCCCGTTTTCTCCGATTCCCACCATTGCCGCGTCGATAGGGTGCTCGGTTATCAGGGAGCCTATTCTGTGGCATTCCTGCTCCGGGTCGTCGGCGTCTCCATTGACGAAATGTACTGCCTTTAAGCCAGGCACCCGATCCACGAACCGCTCTTTGAGGAATTTTCTGAAACTCGCAGGTTGGTCCGCCCCCATGTCGATATACTCATCCAAATGAAACATCGTGACTTTCGCCCAGTCCACCGTTTCTGCGTCTGTTAGGTTCTTTAGCATCTCGATCTGGCTGGCTCCGGTTGCGAGAATAATGTTTGCCCGGCCCTTGTCTTCTATCGCCTTATTGATCGTCTGGGCTGCCGCTGCCGCCGCTGCTGCTGCCATTTCCTGTTTTGTCTTGTAAATGAATTTTTCCATAATATTACTCTCATTTTAAATCGAATGATGTTTGTCATAATCATAAGCAATTTCTGCTCCCCCGCCAAAGATTTTCCTTGCCCTGCAAGCGGTAAATCTTCTATAACATCTGCGGGCATCAAACGGGAAATGACCAATTGGCCCTTACAGGGGCGGTTTAGCCTTTTTTGTCGAAGAGCAGTAATAAAATGAACGTACAGCCCGTAAATGGAGGTAGATCATAATGACTACGTGCAGACTTGCCGCACTGGCAATAATCGTGAGCTTTTCTTATCTGACTTCAGCAGCGGCTGAGCAGGCTGCTGTAGATCCGTCCGCGGTCCTGAAAACGCTCGATAAGAACCATCCGCGATTGATGCTCAAGGATAAAGACCTGGAGCTTTTGAAAGAACAGCACGCAAAAGACGAAGTTCTGCAGAAGTGCGTGAGGGACGTTCTCAAAGAGGCGGACAATTGTGCCGACAAATCTATGCTCACATACAGGAAAATCGGCCCCCGGCTGCTTAGCGTGAGCAGAGAATGCCTGCACCGGATTTACGCCCTCGGTCTTGCGTACCGATGGACGGGCGAGGAAAAGTACGCCGGCAAAGCCGTCGATAATATGCTGACCGTATGTGCATTCAAGGACTGGAATCCATCGCACTTTCTCGATGTGGCTGAGATGTCTCATGCCGTGGGGCTCGGCTATGACTGGCTGTATTCCTATATGGACGCCGAGACGCGGGGAAAAATCAAGGCCGGCCTAATCCGGAACGGTTTAGAGCCAGGTCTGGAAGCATACAAAAGCGCGTGGTGGGTTAAGAGCGAATTCAACTGGAATCAGGTCTGCAACGGTGGACTGATTATCGGCGCTTTGGCGATTGCTGAGTCGGACCCGCAGTACGCCGAGCAGATTGTTCCTGCCGCAGTGAAATCACTGCCGATTGCGCTGGCGAGCTACGGCCCGGACGGCGCATGGGGCGAAGGCCCCGGCTACTGGAGTTATGCCACGCATTACACCGCATATGGCCTGGCGGCATTGCAAAGCGCCCTCGGCAGCGATTTCGGCCTGCTGCAAATTAAAGGTCTGGCCGAAGCGGGGGATTTCCCGATATATACGGCCGGGCCGACCGGACTGTATCTCAACATGGCCGACGTCGGAGAAAAAAGCTCAAGAAGGACGCTGCCGTGCCTGTTCTGGCTGGCTCGCACATTTAATAAACCATTCTATGCCCACGATGAACGTGCCATGCTGGCAAAATACAGAGCCAGTCCGCAGCACGTCGTCTGGTACATGCCGGAGCCGAGTGGAAAACTACCGCCAAGAGATCTCGACCGTTATTTCCGCGGGCCAGTGGAAGTGGCCGTATTTCGAAGCGCATGGGATGACCCACAGGCGCTTTGGGCGGGCATCAAGGCCGGCTATAACCAGGTCAATCACGGGCATCTGGATTTGGGTAATTTCGAGCTGGATGCCCTGGGCGTGCGATGGGTCCGAGACCTCGGTTCGGACAATTATAATCTTCCCGGCTACTGGGACAGTAAAAGAGGCGGCATGCGCTGGAGTTATTACCGTTTGAATTCAAAAAGCCACAGTGTACCATTGCTTGGCGGCGAAGACCAGGACCCAATGGCGAAATCGAAGTTCATCAAGTTCGAGTCAAAGAAAACCTCAGCTTTTGCCCTGATAGATTTGACGAGCGCTTATGAGAAGTTTGCGAAGAAGGTCACGCGGGGCCTCGCTGTGTTGGAAAGCAGAAAGGCCGTTCTTGTTCAGGATGAGTTCGAGATAGAAAAGCCCTGCGAGCTTGTCTGGGCGATGACGACCGACGCGGAAATTTCGCTGGAAAAAGAATGGACTGCAAGACTTACCATTGACGGCAAGGAACTGGTCGCCCGGGTTATGTCACCCTATCATGCTCCGTTTACGGTCGAGTCCGCCGAGCAAGAGACGCCACAGAAGACCAACAAAGGTGTCAAAAGGCTGCTCCTGCGATTGCCGAACGCAGAGGGGAGCGTTCGGGTAGCGGTCCTGCTTTCGCCCGTCTGGAAAAAGGGACACGTCAGTTTAGTCCAGCTAAAGCCGCTGGCGGAATGGTAGATACTCAGCGAACCAGCAAGATAAGTGTAAATTATTAATGTCCTTTTGGGAGGTTACAAATGCAAACGCGATTGGCAAAAATTTACAAAACGGCTGTTTTCAATGTATCAGTGCTCGTGCTTTGCTTGTCACCAATCCCGGCACAAGGCGCCGAGGAAAAGAAGCCACAGCTCTGCCAGGGCAATTATCAAACCGAAGAAGAAGCGAAAGAGCAGCTCGCAAGGTTTGCCAAAAGTTATTCCACGCTGGAGCAATGGAAGGCACGGGCCGAGCGAATTCGCGAGGGCATCCTTCGCGGAGCCGAACTTTTGCCGTTGCCAAAAAAGTGCCCACTCAAGCCGATTATCTACAGCAAACGCCGGTATGATGGCTATACGGTCGAGAACGCAGCATTCGAGAGTTTGCCAGGCGTATTTGTCACGGGGAACCTGTACCGTCCTCTGGAAGGCAAGGGGCCTTTCGCCGCGGTGCTTTGTCCGCACGGCCATTTCAGCAGCCCGGATAATTACGGCCGATTTCGACCCAATATGCAAAAACGATGTGCCACGCTGGCTCGTATGGGCGCGGTTGTCTTTTCTTACGATATGGTTGGATACGGGGATTGGAAAAATGCCGACTGGGAGCACAACCGACCGAAGGTTTTGAAATTGCAGTTGTGGAACAGTATTCGTGCCGTGGATTTTCTGACCTCTTGCAAAGATGTGGATCCCAAGCGCATCGGAATCACGGGAGCATCAGGCGGCGGAACACAGACTTTTATGCTAACCGCCGTCGATGACCGCATCGCCGTATCGGTCCCCGTTGTCATGGTCTCGGCCCATTTCTTCGGCGGCTGCAACTGCGAAAGCGGTATGCCTATCCACAAAAGCGACATACACGAGACGAATAATGCTGAAATCGCCGCTCTGGCGGCGCCCCGGCCTCAAATGCTTATCTCCGACGGTAAGGACTGGACCAAGAATACGCCGAACGTGGAGTTCCCTTATATCCGGAATGTCTATCGTCTCTACGGAGCCCAGGATAACGTTGAGTATCTGCACCTCTCCGATGAGGGGCACGATTACGGCATCTCAAAGCGTCTCGGCGCCTATAAGTATTTTGCAAAACACTTAAAGCTTTCCCTCGATAAAGTCACCGGGCCGGACGGCTCGATCGATGAGAGCTTTGTGGTCATTGAAAAGCAGGAGGATATGTACGTTTTTAATGCCAAACATCCCCGGCCCGCTTATGCGATTAAGCCAGATGTGAAAGAACTGCCGTGGGATTAGGCATGTTTATGCCGGTGCAAGCTGTTTATCGACTGCTTGACGGTAACCGGTAACGGTGATATTCATGTCCGGCCGGACTTCGATGACGGCGTATGAGTTGTTTTCTGGAGCGGGGCCTTCGACTACCGCCTTTAAAGTATAGTAATGAATCCCTTCTATCAGGCTGTAACCTCCATCGTGGCGATGGCCCTGGAACACGGCCAAAACTTTGCCGGATTGTTCGATGATTTGCCGGACTTCGGCGGCATTTTTGACATAGTGCGAACCGTCGCCGTCGAGGAGCTGGTGGATCAGGACGATAACTGCTCCGCGTGACGCGGCCAGGTCACGCCTGAGCCACTGCAGCTCGGCAGGGGGGATATTGGCATCGGTCCAGTCGAAATTGCCGTGGTTGTAATCGGTCCCGTCGGATTTATAGTTGGCGTCGAGAACGACAAAGTGCGTGCCGTTGTAATCGAACGAGTAGTAGTTTCTGCCGGAGTTTATGCCCGTATTTTCGATATTGGTCAGAAATTGTGCCTTCGAGAGGCTATCCTGGTCGTGATTGCCGAGTACGTGGTAGGTCGGACCGTTGAACTTGCGGAAAACACTCTCGACAGTTTGTAGATACGACAGGGTCTTTTGCTCGACGGGGGGGGAATCCTGGTCCTTGAAATCACCGAGTTCAACGAGAAAATCGACCTGTTGCTCGTTCATCAACTCGACGCATTCGCCAAGCTTGACAAGCGAATGCCGGTAATAGCGTGTGCCGGCGGTATCGGCATCGGCGTAGTGACAGTCAGTAACAATGCCGAATCTCACGGCCCCCGGCCAGTGCCCTCGGCCGGCCGGACCGGTGCAGGAAATCGGCGTCAAGGCCAGGCCGGCAAGTGTTGCCGCCGAAGACTTTATAAAAATCCGCCGAGTGACAATCCGACGCTGCTTGTGGAAATTTCCGCTTATTTTGCAGCCTTTCGTTTATGGCTACGGCTCTTTGAGCTCCTGTGCTTTCGGCAGGTCTTTGAGCGTGTTGAGGCCGAAGACTTCGAGGAATTTCTTCGTCGTTCCGTACAGCATCGGCCTGCCCAGAACTTCGGCCCGGCCGACGATTTTGACTAATCCTTTATAGCTCAGGGATCGAATCACCTCGCCGACTGCAACGCCGCGGATGGCTTCGATATCCGCCCGCATGACCGGTTGCTTATATGCGATAATAGCAAGCGTCTCCATGGCGGCGGGGCTCAGTTTGTTGTCACTGCGAACCCGAAGCAGTTTCTTGAGCCAGAGATTGTAAGGACTCAATGTGAGCATCTGGTAGCCGCCGGCGATTTGCTCAATTCTAAAGGCGTTATTGTTCGTATGGTACTTGTTATTCAGATTCTTGATATGCTGACGAATTTGTTTTGCACTTGTCTCGACAATATTTGCCAGCCGGGCATCTGTGAGCGACTCGTCGCTGGCAAACAAAACCGCCTCCACAACCGACTCGACCGTAGTAGTAATCTCCTGATCGGGCTGCGAGACATCAGGCTGCTGCTCATCAGGCGTTTGAGGTTCGTCATCCTGGACATCCTGTGCTTCTTGTGTCTCTTCGGCCTCAGTCACGTCTTGTTCTTCCTCTGCTTGTTCGGCTTCCAGGACGTCTTGTTCTTCCTGTACATCTTCGGCTTTCGGGATGTCTTGCTCTTCCAGCGCTTCCTGTACCTCTTCGGCATTCGGGAAGTCTTGCACTTCCTGCATTTCTGCTGTTTCCCTCACGTCCTGATCTTCCTGTATGTCTTCTATTTCCTGGTTTTTTTCTGTCATATGTTCTTCCACTTAAACGGGTCAGCATCTTTCTTGCTTATTCTAATTTTTATTGTT
>CAZHBL010000272.1:0-7300 GCA_964530105.1 uncultured Pirellulales bacterium
GAATTGAATCAAGCAGGTCTGAAGGAATTCGAAATCAACCTGCGAATATTGCCGAGCCGATGCGGAGGATGGTAGCACCTTCTTCGACGGCGACTTCGTAGTCGGAACTCATACCCATACTCAGTTCGGTAAACTGCGGTCCGACAATTTTTTCGCCGCGCATTTCGACAAACAACTCTCTGGCCCGTACAAAACTAGCCCGGACCACGTCCTTATTATGCGTAAGAGGTGCCATAGTCATCAGACCGACCAGCTGTAAGTGCGGCAGTGTCTCTATCTGTTCGGCCAGATGGGTTGCAGCTCCTACAGGCACTCCGTATTTTTGCGGCTCGTTGGAACAGTTGACCTGCAGAAGCACTTTTGGCCGTGAGCTCAGTTTTACCGCTGCGATGTTTATCTCTTCGGCCAGCCGAAGGGTATCGACCGAATGTATCAGAACCGCTATCGGTAAAACCTGACGTACCTTATTGCGTTGCAGGTGGCCAATCATGTGCCAGTTGATATCTTTTGGCGAGGCCGAGCCATCAGGCCCTTGTAGAAAATCCACCACGTCCGCCGAGATTTTTTTAAGTTGCTGGACCCTGTTTTCCCCAAAATCGGTTACGCCCAGATTTATGACTTCTTTTACGGCCTCGATTGTGACGGATTTGGTTACGACGACAAGCTTTACCTCATTGGGATCTCTGCCGACGCGATTACAGGCAGAGTTAATCGTGTCTTTTATATTTTTTATTCTTGCAGCAATTTTTGTCATAAAACAAAAGTCAGGAACTAAATTTAGGATTCAATCCATTGCAAACCAAGGCTTTGCCCAAAATATCAGCCCATAAAGATTTTTGCCAGCATAAAATCATCGGGGCATAAATATTGGCGGTATTTTTATTACATCAGGGAAAAATCTTGTTGAAAAGCAACTTTTAATGACCAATCGGTCGCTATCGGCACCGATAGGCATAAGTATTTAAACCAACCGGCCTTGTGATTTCTGTCCGGATAATGTTATGTTCATAAAAAAATGAAAATAATCAATTTTAAACTTGCATTTTTCGGTCAAAACTTGTATACTAACCGTATTAAGAAAATGTGGGGTGGATGATAAACACCTTGCGAATTTTACCTGTTCTTTTATTTTTTCGTTTGACAGGATTGTCTAAACGCATTAGTCTCCGAGTTAGTTCTTAAAGAATTGATACCCCTTAGGGGTTGATAGACCTCGGCGAGGCAGTGTGGTCCACCGGTCTCCCCCCCAGCCGGTCCCACCACCTCGCCCTTTTTATGCGCACTGGTGGATTGATGCAGTAATGGCCATACTCTTAGGGGGGGCACTCAAAGTTTTCTACTCACCACGGATCTGGACGATTACTTTTCTGCTGCGCGGGCCGTCGAACTCACAGAAGAAAATACCCTGCCATGTGCCGAGCTGTAACGACCCGCCCTTAATGAGAATCTGTTCGCTGCAGCCCACCAGAGAGCTTTTGCAGTGCGAATCGGAATTGCCCTCGGAATGCCGGTAGCCCGAAAGGTGCTGGGGCATCAATTGCTCAAGTGTCAAAAGTATGTCGTGCGGAACGGAAGGATCGGCATTTTCATTGATAGTAATCGCCGCGGTAGTGTGGGGACAATAGACAATGACATCGCCGTCAGTGATACCGGTCTGGCCCACAAGAGAGCGGACCTGGCTGGTAATATCGATCATCTGATTGCGGCTCTTAGTGCTGACGCGAAAATCTTCCTGTTTAATTTTCATGATACATACATCCCAAATTTTTTTATACTCTCAAAGCTTTACGGGGGAAGATACATTTCCTTAAGCTCAATCAAGAAGTTTCTTCAATTCCCTAATAAGCAATGAAATATCATCTTTTGAGGTGCCCACACAACATCCAGATTGATAGAAAAGTAGGCGTGAATAAGTCGATTCCGCATGCCTATAATAACGGACCAGGGAATGTCCGGAACTTCTTCGCGAAACTCTTCCGAGACCTGGTTTGCCGCTTCACCGATGATTTCAAAAAGACGGACAAGCGAGTGAACCAGCTTGCGGTCTTGATTCAAATCTTCGCGCATCGAAGATTGTACATATTGCCGGATTTCCAAAGCCGCATCCAGCATGTGCCGCAATCTTACTTTATCTTCATGCTTGATATTGAAGTTCGGCATTTCGTACCACCTCGTCACGGAAATACTGGCTTAAATCCTCAGGAGTTCTCAAATCCACTTTCCTGCCAAGCATTTCCGCAAGTTCCATTTCCATCCTGACGATCGAAAAAAGGCCGGGTGTAAGATCTTGCTCAAATTCCACCAAAAGGTCGATGTCACTGTCGGGCTGCAGCTCGCCCCGAACCGCAGAGCCGAAAACCGACAGTTTCCTTATATGGTTCCTTTTGCAAAAGCCTGCGAGCTTATCTTTAGATATTTTCTGTTCGAGCGAATAAGCCATCTTATAAACTCCAAAAGACGGGGCACAAGTTTTATCTTCGATCATCAGGTTAAGCTATAAAGATAGGGTAGGGTGTGCAGCTTGTCTTTTAGCTGCACACGCTGCAATAAGCGTCCAGAACCGCGTGTGCAAAAAAACGTTTGCACACCCTACTTTCTACTTTCTGAATATCAGATTGAGTTAAAGAATAATCCTTTCGCATGAAATTGCAAGAGTAAATAAAGCTTTGTGTCACATCTGCTCTACAACTTCGATACCTAAAAGCTCATGGAGGCCGTGCCTGATCGTTCTTGCGGTCAGGTCACACAGCAAAAGCCTGGTCGGCCTTTTGTCCGGACCGGCAACCAGTACCGGGCAGTTGGTATAAAACGCACTGAACTTCTGCGCCAACTCGTAAAGATAAGCCGTCAGGTAGTTCGGCCTGTAGTCGGCGACGGCTGATTGTATCGCCTCGCCGTAACGAACCAGGTATTTTGCCAGGTCCAGCTCAGCCGGATCGGTCAGGTTCAGAGATTTTACGCCGGCAAGCTCGGCCTCGATATCCACGTCCTTGCTCTGCGCTTTTCGCTCGATCGATTTTATCCGGGCGTAGGCGTACTGCATATAAGGGGCGGTATTGCCGTCCATAGCCAGCATCTTATCGAAGCTGAACACGTAATCGCTCGTGCGATTGTTGGAATAGTCGGCGTACTTGACCGCGCCGATGCCGACCGCCTTTGCAATCTCGGCTTTCTTCGCCGCAGGCAATTCGGGATTTTTTTCCTCAACGACCGACATCGCTCGCTCCACCGCCTCATCCAGCAGATCTTTCAATTTGACGTTTTCGCCCGAGCGGGTCTTTAACGGAGCCCCATCCTCACCTAAAACACTGCCGAACATAACATGCGAAAGCTCGATGTCGTCACGCGTCCAGCCCGCCATCTTCGCTACCGCAAACAGCATCTCGAAATGCAGCTTCTGCCGTGAATCAGTGACGTAAATGATGGCGTTCGCTTTTAGTTTATTCACCCGATAGCGCAGAGCCGCCAAATCCGTAGTAGCATAAAGATATGCCCCATCGGATTTCTGAATAATAAATGGCAAAGGATCACCCTGCTTATTCTTAAATCCCTCAGGAAAAACACAGACTGCACTATCCGATTCAACCGCCATTCTCTTTTCTTTCAACTCGCCAACGACCTTAGGTAAGTCATCATTATATTCACTCTCTCCTCTTGCATCTGCGATGGTCATGCCTATATCCAATCGCCAGTATATGTCTTGGCAGTAATAGAGGGATTGGTCACGAATATGACGCCAAATACCCGATATAGTCACGTCACCAGATTGGAGCTTTACGACGTACTCTCTGGATTCAGATGCAAAATCAGGTTCGCTATCATAAAGCTTTTTAGCTTCTCGGTAAAATGCCTCCATATTTGGAATGCTAATATCACGCACCGTCAACTCGCCTTTCTTGAGTTGGTCTCCATATTTACGATAGAAATAACATATCAGCATTCCGAACTGCGTGCCCCAGTCGCCGATGTGGTTTTGGCGTTTCACATCGTGGCCTAATGTTTCGAGCATTCGGCAGATGCAGTCGCCGATGATGGTGCTTCGCAGGTGGCCAACGTGCATTTGCTTGGCGATGTTGGGGCTGGAGAAATCAACGACGATGGTTTTCGGTACATGTGTTTTTTCAATACCGAGACCGGCGGCGTCTTTGTTGATTTCGAGCAGTCTACCGGCAACGAACTCAGCTTTGAGTCGCAAATTGATAAATCCCGGCCCTGCCACTTCCGGCGGTTCGCAGATGTCACTGAGGTCCAGATTCTTCACTACCTCTTCGGCGAGTTTTCGCGGATTGGTCTTCAACTTCTTAGCCAGCCCCATGATGCCGTTAGCCTGATAATCGCCGAACTTGGCATCCGTAGCCGGCCGAACTATAGCTGTGCAATCGCCCTGTCCGGCAACGATTCCCATCGCCGCACTGATTCGTTCCTCAAGTATGTCTAAAGCAGCCTTCATCAAAATAGTCAATAATCAATTGTCAATAGTCAATCGCTCTGCGTCTCCCCAGAGCAGTTCGAGGTCATAGTAATCGCGGTATTCGGCGTCGAAGATGTGTATAACGACGTCGACGAAGTCGAGCAGGATCCAGCGTGCCTGATCGTAGCCGGCCCTGCCGAAACGCTGCTGGCCCTGTTCTCTCGCCGCCTGACAGATATCGTCGGCTACGGAGCGCATTTGCCTGTCGCTCGTGCCGGTGGCGATCATAAAATAATCGGTGGCCGGCGATATGTCCCTCAGGTCCAGAACCACAATATCGGTGCAATGCCGTTCTGCCGCAATCTTGGCGGCAGTCAAGGCTAAAGCTTCTGCCTTTGTATTTTGCTTTTTCGTCAAATTCTATATCCTCAGATTCAATAAAAAACGGGGCGGCCGATTTGGCCACCCCGATAGATTACCTTTATTACGCTTCAGCGTCAATAGCAGAGCTTTGAATGTGTGCTATTGGCCGCCAAGATGGAGCCAGCCGCTTATAGCGGGAGCGAACTTTACTACGACGCCTGAGAAGACTACGCTGACCATTGTCATAAGCTTTATCAGAATGTTCAGGCTCGGACCGGATGTATCCTTGCATGGGTCGCCGACGGTATCGCCGACAACAGCGGCCTTATGTGCATCGGAGCCTTTGCCGCCGTGAGCGCCTTTTTCGATATATTTCTTGGCGTTGTCCCATGCACCGCCGGCATTGTTCAGCGTGATAGCAAGGACAAAACCGGTTGTAAGCCCGCCGACCAGCAGGCCCATGACACCAGCGACGCCCAGAAGCAGGCCGGTTACGACAGGGACGATAATCGCCAGCAGGGACGGCAGAAGCATTTCCTTCTGGGCACCCTTGGTGGAAATAGCAACACAACGGGCATAGTCGGGCTTGCCTGTGCCTTCCATGATCCCGGCGATCTCCTTGAACTGCCGGCGAACTTCGTTCACCATAGCACCGGCCGCCCGGCCTACCGCTTTCATAGTCATCGCACTGAAAACGAAGGCCATCATCGCGCCAATGAAAATGCCGCCGATAAGTTTAGGGTTCATAATAGTAAGGTTGTAGGCCTCGACAAAATTCGTCAGTTCGGCGGTTTTGACGTTAACTGCATTGGCAACACCATCTTTGCCAGAGAATACGATACTTCCGACCTGATAGATTCCATCAGCGCTTTCATTGGCCAGCCGGCCGATCCAGATCCGGACCTCTTCAATGTAGGCGGCCAGAAGGGCCATAGCTGTCAAGGCTGCCGAACCGATTGCAAAACCTTTGCCGGTTGCCGCCGTGGTGTTACCAAGAGAATCCAGGGCGTCGGTGCGCTTGCGAACCTCCGGTCCCAAACCGCTCATCTCGGCGTTACCGCCGGCATTGTCCGCGATGGGGCCATATGCGTCGGTTGCCAGCGTGATGCCCAGCGTGGCAAGCATCCCCACGGCCGCAAAGCCGATGCCGTAAAGACCCATTGCGATGTTCGAAAAACCTCCCGCGAAGCCAAACGCACAGAGAATGCCGATCACGATCGTAATAACCGGCAGGCCGGCGGAGTACATTCCCGTGGCAAGACCATCAATAATAGTCGTGGCCGGGCCCATCATGGCCTGGCCCGCAATACCCTTCGTCGGGCCATATTCATCGGAAGTGTAATACTCAGTAAGCTGACCAATGATGACCCCGGCTGCAAGCCCGGAAACAACGGAGCCGAAGATGCCCCAGCTAATCCAGTCGGTTGTAGCCATCAACGCGATTGCGACCAATATCAGCACGGAACTTCCGAGTGTACCGAACAGCAAGGCCCGCAATAGGTTCTTCTGACTGGCATCTTCCTTGCAACGAACCATAAAGATTCCTACAATAGAAAGGAGAATCCCCAGTCCCGCAACAACCATCGGGGCCAACACGGCCTTAAGCGGATCCATACCACTATGTGCGACCGCGGACATTGGCAATGCCGCACCCAGCGCGGCAGTCGCAAGGATCGAGCCGCAGTAACTTTCATAGAGATCGGCGCCCATGCCGGCTACGTCGCCAACGTTATCACCTACATTGTCGGCGATGGTGGCGGGATTTCTCGGATCGTCTTCCGGAATCCCCGCCTCGACCTTACCAACCAGGTCGGCTCCGACGTCTGCGGCCTTCGTATAAATACCGCCGCCCACGCGGGCAAACAACGCCTGGGTCGAAGCACCCATTCCGAACGTAATCATAGTTGTGGTGATTTCCACAAGCTTATGCTCGATTTCCATCCCGGGTTTAACAAGCGTCAATCCCCAAAGCGTCAGACCGTTCGCCATGTGTTGAGTCGTATAAACGATCTTATCCAGAATCAGATACCACATGGAGATGTCGAAAAGACCGAAACCCACGACGACCAGACCCATTACTGCACCGGAGCGGAAGGCAACCTGCAAACCGCTGTTAAGGCTCTTGCTGGCACCCTGAGCGGTCCTCGCCGATGCGTTCGTGGCCGTTTTCATCCCAAGAAATCCGCACAGGCCGCTGAAGAAACCGCCTGTCAGGAAGGCCACCGGCACAAACGGGTTCTGGACACCTTTGTAAGCAAGAAAGGCAAAAATCGCCAGCAGCACGATAAATACAAGGGTAACCACGCTATACTGCCGGAACAGGTAGGCATAGGCGCCCTCGCGTACGTACCGGGCAATTTCGATCATCTTTTCAGTGCCTTCAGGAGCTTCCATCATCTTCTTGTAGAAATAGAAGGCGAAGCCCAGCGCCAGCAGGGCCGCGGTCGGCGCGATCCACCATACCAATGTTACGCCGGTCTGGCCTGCATTGGTGCCTTCGGCCGCCATAGCTGCTGTGCTAAAGGC
>CAZHBL010000273.1:0-7266 GCA_964530105.1 uncultured Pirellulales bacterium
TGCTTTCCTGCTGGTGCCGGCCGTAGTGGTTGATCCATGTCTCGCCGAAGACCTGGCGCCCGTACCCGCCGTCAAATTCTTTGTTGTTAAAGCTGTATTTGGCATAGGGGCTGTCCTTGTGCTTAACGTAGTTGAACGCATGTGTCGAGGTTCTCAGCCCGACTATTGGTTTGCCTGAGTTGGTGTAGTCAATTATATGTTTCATCTGGTCATCGGGCAATTCACGAAAACGCAGGAACATCACCATCAGGTCCGCAGTATCCAAAGCTTCCAGGCCGGGGATATTATCCAGCGTCTGCGGGTCGATTTCGCCGGTTTCTTTATTGACGGCAAAGAGCACCGTGCACTTGAAGCCGTGACGTACCGCTAATATTTTGGCAAGCTGGGGCATGGAATCTTCCGAGCGGTATTCTTCATCGCCGACGAGAAAAACGATGTGCTTTCCCTTGCCCGGCCCATCCTTTCCTTCGAATACTACCCCCGGTTCTGCCCCGGCACGTTCGCCCAACAGACACATTAGCGCTGCTATAATCAATACCAAAAATTTAATAAAACGTTTCATCATTCTTGCCTCCTTTCATCCAGGTTAAGTTGCCCCAATATCGTTAGAATTTCACACTTATATTTTTGCTTTCGCCGGCCTCAAGGGGCTGGATCCCCGTGAGCGTTTTCATCTGGTCGGTGCCTTGTTGGCCGATTTTGACTGTGTATTCTTCTATTTTGAAAACTTTAGGCATGAAGGACGTCCCGTTGATACGAAGGGTATAAACAATTTCACCGTTCGATTCATCGATAAGCTGTATGACTGGATTTGTCATGCCTTCTACCTCGATTGTAGGAAGATACGCGACTGCTTTCCGCGCGTAGTTGTCGGTCTGCTGTATCGTCCTGGGCCAGCCGGGATATTGCTTGGAATTGGAATCAGTTATATCAATGTTTCTGGGCCAACATTCTATTGTGATTTGTCGTGTCTTCTTATTGAATTTGACAACGCCAAAACCGGCCGCTCTGGTCGTAAGCTTATCTTTGTTCTCCTCAGGATCCGGATTTGCCACCGCAAGCATTGTGAGCTTGTTGCCGAGTCCATCCAGAAATTCCCCCGTATAGTCGGGCGCTCCCGGCTCGCGGTTTTTGCCCGGCTCTAAAGGCGCCCACCATCGCAGGTAGAGATTGGCAATCGACGGCACGCAAAGAGAATAGCCGGCATCGTTCCAATAGTTGATGCCGTGGTGAATAATCGTGCCGAGGTGCTGGTCTCCGCAAATCATCATGGCGAAGGCTTTGCGAATCTCTGCCAAAGCCTTGTTTCGCCCCGTCTGCGGCCAGCCGTTGCAGTCTAAGTCAACAAACAAGCG
The DNA here is from genome assembly GCA_964530105.1 of uncultured Pirellulales bacterium. Classification (GTDB taxonomy): domain Bacteria; phylum Planctomycetota; class Phycisphaerae; order Sedimentisphaerales; family Anaerobacaceae; genus JAFGPJ01. The sequence continues at coordinate 1,356 of CAZHBL010000273.1, forward strand.
ATTGTCCCTGGTGCCGTGAAGATGAGCACCGCCGCAGAAAGCGGTTTGCGAAAGCACAGCCTTCACATCGCAGTCATGCCAGTCGGCGGCCCATTGTCCGAGGAACGTGAGCTGGCGCTCGCCGAGCAATCTTGCTTCGGGAACATCCAGGGCTTTCGGATCATAACCGGTCACGGTGACATGGTCGGACCGGTTGGGCCGCCAACCTCTATCCGGCAGAACACTCGCCGGACCGGTCTTGAATTTGCGGTCTTCGATGATGGCGAAGCTTACGCGCCCGATTGTTAAGGCAGTGTAATAGACACCGATTCCGCGCTCGACGGGGGTCGGATCGAAAGGATCGGGCAAGTGGCTGGTTTGTGCTCGTTCGACCTCCTTGACATATTCGACCGGAGCGGCATAGCCGCCGTCATGGCCGTCCCGTGTGTGTGAGAGCCGGCCTCCCTGACCCCAGAGATTTGCCTGGCCGACGTCATGGTCATCCGGGATCGTGACGGTCGGGATGTTGCGTATGATCTCACCGAAATCCCTACCGAACTTGAGCCAATAGGCATAATGCTTATTATGGTCATAGACCTGGTCTCCGGAAAAGAACAGCAGGTCGGGATTCAACTTCTTGATGTTCTCGACAATATCCGTTTTAGGTATGTCTCCTCCGTGCCCCGGATAGATCGAGTTGCCCGTAAACGCGGCTACGATAATCACTTGCTTATCAATCGGATTTTTCCTGACGGTACCCGTATAGTACGCGTTGTTTCCATGAGCAACACGGTATTCGATATCCATCGTGGAATCCCAGCGTTCAACCCGGAAAGGTGCCGTCCAGCCTTGCTCGATGACCTGCGTTTCGGCGATTTGCTTCCATTTTCCCTGCTGCCTGATTTCGAGCCGGACAACCCTGTCCTCCTCCGGCTTCAGCGGATACAATTGGGCGGTCAGCTTCATAATGTTGTTTTGAACTGTGTATAAGGCAAAGCAAATGATCTTATCCCTGGATACTTCAGGAACATTCAATAGTTGAGCTGATGCCGTGTTCGATATCAGGATGCCTACAAGCAATACAGCATGAATCGTTGCTTTCAGCGATTTCATATCTACTTCCTTTTTTCTATTTATGCACAGCAGGCGCTGTCTTTTATCAATCAAAGCTGCTTATAAACATAATGAGCTTCCAGAGCCTTCTTAATTTGCATGCTTGCGTCTTTCAAATGTGCCCGGGTATACGGATCAAGGTTCTCGTCAGATGTCTCTAAAACAGGATCGATTTTGTTTTCTTTGATCTGGCTAAGTTTTTCTATAGCCAAATCCGCAATCGGTTTGTAGGCCGAAGTGCCTTGATAATCTGACCTGCTAAGATCGATCAGAAGCTCCAAATGCTCGCGCTGCAGATTTCGCCGCAGGCTGGAAATCATCGGCACGCGCGCGGTGTATTTCTTCTCAGGTTTCTGCTCCAGCTCACTCCATATTTCGTTGCTGATAGTATTCAGCAATTCCGGCAGAGTCAGCGCATCTTCATCGGCCGAGACCAGAAACTCATTATCATATATCCGGCGAAGGGTGGTCGGGTACATCATCATTGCAAGTACATTAGACTGAATACCCATGATCCTGTCATGAATAGGCCATGTCGAATCGGTCAAAACAGATGACATGTTATCCCACCATTTATCCACTGTCATCCGGCGTAAAAGATCCTGTGTCAGGCCGAAAACTTCGTCTTTGAACGTATTTTCAATCACAAAATCCAATGCCTCGCGCTGTTTCTTGGCTGGCACAACTTCTATCGGCAAGCGGCCGCCTTTATCTCCCTTTTTGTCCCGGTAGACATAAGCACCGCCCAACCAGTTGGCCATCATGCTAACCGCGCGCAATTGCATACCGAGTGTGATTTCATAAGCCCGGCGGGTCTTTGCCCAACTGTCGCCGTCTTTTACGAGCTTGTCAATTATCCGCTGCCGATTATGCTGAGCGATTCGCATCTGGTTATTGGCATAGTCAAGCGGATTTTTACTGAAATCATAACGGCGGGCCAACGGGTCGGGACCGAATGTGTCCTCATCCGTTGCATACTGAAGTTCAGGTTCCGCCACACGATCCAGTATCTGCTTTAGATCTTTCTCGTCTTGAGTATAACCGTACTCGATAGCCCATATATCATAAGGCCCGACGCTTATCATCGTGTAATCACCCTGGACTTCGCCGTCCTTAAAATTCATATTAGCGGCCAGGTAATCCATAACCGAAGAAGCAAGCGGTTTCTTTCCTTTCATCTCTTTACTGTTAATTGCAGCCATGGTATAGACGCTCGATGCCTTAAAGTTATGCCGCAATCCTAACGTGTGGCCGACTTCGTGACAGGCCAGTTCTGCCAACATCGGACCGATGAAGGATTCAGGAATGCCGTCTATCATAGGTTCCTTTTCCTCTTCTTTCTTTTCCTCATCCTTGGCCTTGTCCTTGTCTTTCTCCTTATCTTTATCATCCGCCTCGCCGGCCATCAGAGCTAAGTTCATTCTGAACATGGCAACGTCAAAGGCTTTGCCCTGCGACAATGTGCACAGCCCGTTAACCTGAGACGTTCTTCCCGCCAGGCCGTCATATTCATCGTCGCCTATCAGATCTGAGTTGACTTGTGTAATCGGATGCCCCCCATAAGGCAGGTGGCCACGTTTGGCAAGCTCTTCTTTCAGATGCTCTCGCTGAGCCGGCAGAGCCAACAGGATACGTGGGTCCCAATTCGGATGATCCTGGAGCCATGCAAGAGTTTCAGGATTAATACCCTCCATTGCTATTTCCGGCATAATCTCGTTATAAGTAGTCCAGAAATGACGTATCCAGCCGTCCGTAAGAATGACATCCGCATCCAGAATCTGCCCTGTTTCGGGGTGGACGCGGCTGGGGCCTATAGCCGTGCCCTGGTTGTTACTGAGCCATCGAATAAAATTGTATCTGACGTCCTCCGGGTCTTTTTCCATGTGAGCGCCGGAATTCTCGTCCTGGTAATAGACCTCTATCGCATTCGAAATGCCGACCTTTTCGAAAGCTTTGTTCCAATACAAAAGCCCCTCCCTGACCCACCTACGATATCGTACGGGGGTCGTATGTTCGATATAGAAAACGATTGGATTCTTCGGAGGGCTGACATTAAGTGAAGGGTCCGCCTTTTCCAGTTGCCAGCGATTGATGTAGCGCACCATGGTATCAGGATCCTTAAACTCCCCGTAATCTCTGAAGCCGGTCGTGAAATAACCGACGCGTTCGTCCGCCTTGCGTGGTTTGTAGCCGGTTCTTCCGGGAATCACGCTAATGGAATAGTGCAGAGTCTGGAGCCGTCCATTCTCCGTGGGGATTTCAAAAGCCAGCTCAACATTATTCGGAAACGCTTTGGCCTTTTTTATATTTATCAATCTGGGATTGGAGATCCGAACGCGCGGCCCAAAAAATTTCCCAGCCTGACCGACCAGCAGTTCATCCATATCAATCACCGGAGAACCGCCTGACATAGTAACGATTGGAACATCCAGAATCACCCGGTCGGTAAACAGCCGTTCGACGGAACTCTTGGATTCCTGGTCGCCGGTGGACTTGATTTGAATGTTAGGCTCGATGAGGGCCAGACGTTTGTCATACCGTTTCCAATACACATACATGTCGCCAGCCTGTAAACCGGCGAAATCTTCGCCGCTCGCAACGGTCAGTGCGATAAAGAACTTCTTTGATTCATAACCGGACGGCAAGGCTGCCAGCATCTGGCCATCCTTCTCGCGGATCCAAATGTCATAGAGACTTTTCTCTCCGTCGGCGGTGGATATGACCTTTTTATAATCTTTGAGAACCTCGTCCAAAGGTGGAAATTCAGGTTTGGCTTTTGCAGCAGCAGGTTTTGCGGCAGGAGGCTTTTCCGCTCCTGCAACAAACGACGATAGCCCGGTGATTGTAATTGCCAAGATAAGTAACATGTTCGATATTATTGATTTCAAATTATTCATCTCGCAATCTCCAAAAAGTAAATAAAGATTTCCATTCAAATCTGCCCAGTAACAATGCTGAGCTTATCCTTTCACAGAACTTAATATGTTATAACCTCTCGCATCCAATGTCAATTGTACTAACCTCAAAACTCAGAAAAGAAACAAAGAATTCAACGCAGACCAAATGAAATCACGGACTAACAGGATAGAAAAACGATACAAAAAAAAGAGTGGATAGCCGAAGAAGGTGTTTTTGAGAGGCTTTTATGGGACTATTTACTGGTTACATCAACTATTTGATAGAAATGTGTTATATACTCTCTAAATAATGATTTTTCGCATAAATTTTAATCCATATAAACCAAACAGCAAAAGCAGACAAGACTGTTCGGGACATGGCATTTTAGCTCGTCACATTAATTAGCAAATGTTTGGATATAGATAACAACCTTTTCTTCTCCCGCCTTCTTTTGGAAGAGAAAATATGCCCGGGAGCCTTCACGAAAACCTTTACCATAGTTACGAATCTGGCTTCTTTAGGCCAATTGTCAAAAGCCATAAGCCCTGGTTGAACATAGGCAGCAGTGTTCACTATAGGCTCGTTAAAAGACTCTTGAATATTATCTACTTCTGGATTCCATACACCATTAAAAATCGCTGACACATCCTTGTGCAAACCTGCTTTATGCGTCGACATCATCTATCCTTTCGGCCGAATAAGTTCCTTAATAGTTTGCACTATGCAAAAACCGGTCTTTGTAGGGAGCGAGAACTTGAGGTGAATTCAAACACCCTCAATTATCTTACCACCCTGCTCACAAGTATAATATAATAGATTAACGCGGTAATGTCAAAAAAAATATCCGCGATTTTACGCAATTTTCAGGTATCGGTTTCAAATTATATATCGGACCGAAGAGCCGGCAGCTGAAACAGTGATTTTGAGCATGGAAACGCAGTTTTCGACTAAAAATCGGGCCAGAAAAGATGCAATCGATTCTACGTGAACTTTCGGGCAAAATAATACTGCCCAACACTGCTTTTTACCACATCCTCCAGATATCAATATTTATCCGTGGCAATTTTATATTCGACAAGATCAGATTTTGGTTCCCGCTCGAACAATTTTTGGGGAGCAGGCCAGTCCCATTCAACTACGGCATAGACGTAATCAACTGATGCCGTCTTCCTGGAAGCGGTGTCATTATTCATAATCTGCAACTGAAGCGAGCCTACCTTCTCAGGTGTATTGGCAAAACTCGTGATGTCCCATGAGTCAATCGCCTCATTCTTCTGTCCCTTGCGCACCGGAGCATCTGCCGAGATCCAGATCATCGGGTTATTTGGCCAGCCTGTCCCAATGTGCCACTGCATCTTGCCGGGGATAAACTGTTCGTCCTCGAAGTGTTCCACGTAAACAACAACCGATGACACTGTAGCACCTCTCGGGATAGACACACCCGAAAAATTATAGGATATATACGAACCGGCTAAGATTTCCTGCCGGTTGTCGTCACTAACGTTAACACTATCGGTTTTGCCTTCCGCAGATAATGCTTTTCTGTTTCTCTGATCGTAGCCGTCCACGATCGTCAGGGTAGCGGTCTTGGGAGGTGTCGGATTTACGCTTACGGTAAATTCCTGCGTATCTGAACCCGGAACACTGTCGCTGTCCACGACTTTAACTACTACATTATGAGTCGCTTGCTGAGTTTCAACAGGCATCCACTGTATTAAGCCGGTCAGCGAATCAATCTTCATGCCGGCAGGATGGGCGATTAAGGAGTAAGTCAGCACATCTTCTTTATCCGGTTCTTCAGCCCGAACATTATAGCTGTACAATACTCCCACCATAGCTTTAGTCTCAGGATTTGAAGTAATCACAGGCGGATCGTTCGCCCCGCTGACTTCAACTGTCACCGTAGCGGTATCCTTTTCAC
>CAZHBL010000274.1:0-7251 GCA_964530105.1 uncultured Pirellulales bacterium
TTGCATGTTACTATAACTGACCTCTACGCTACCACCTGCGGCGCCTCTGGTGGCTGCGAATCTTATTTCGTCGGGTATATCAGCCCAGAGGATACAGTTGACCAACATCAGGTGACCTTCCTGGATATTGGATATCCCACCGCCCCCTATATATCCCGCGATGTTGTCGCTGAACGTACAATTTAGGAGTAATGCAAGGCTGCTATTAAGGTTCTCCATCCCACCGCCGCTCCTGGCCCCATTGCCGCTGAATATACAATGAGTCAGGCTCGTTTCACTGTTGTTGTGATTATACAATCCCCCACCGCTTCTTTGTGTGGAGTTTTGGGTGAAAATGCAGCTAAGCAATGTTGAATTGCTGCTGTTGTTGTACATTCCGCCTCCGCTTCCTTGCGTCGAGTTTCCTTGAAAAGTGCAGTCACCGAGCATCGGAGTACTTTCTTCGTTATATATCCCGCCGCCTCCGCCATCGCGTGCCGAATTATAGGCAAAAGTGCAGTTGGTAAGCGTTGGAACACTCTTTTCATTATACATCCCCCCGCCGCTCATGTCTGCAGAGTTGCTGGTAAATACGCAGTTGAGCAACGCCGGATTACTGTTAACGTTGTACATCCCGGCACCACTTCCGCCGACGGTATTCCAACTGAATGTGCAATTTGTCAAAATCGGGCTGCTGTTATCATTGTACATCCCGCTGCCGCCATCCGGCGCAGCATTATCACTGAATGTGCAATTGCGCAGTATAGGATTGCTGTTGTTATTGTACATTCCGGCTCCTCTTTCCGTGGCCTTGTTCCCGGTGAAAGTACAATCAATCAGCGTCGGACTGCTCTTGTCGTTGTACATTCCGCTGCTATGGTTATACGGATCTATACCGCCGCCGCCGATACCACTGCCGGTTATAGTGAAACCATCCAATACGGCTGTAGCGTCATTTTCGCTGGCTGTTATAACGTGATAACTGTTCTCCTTGACAGTGTCTACTCCCGGGCCGTCGTCGGCGTCAAGGTCGCCGCTCAGAATACTCTTGTATCGATTGATATCCCGCACATCCCAACCGTGGCCCATGATTGCGGCATAGCCGCCTTTAATAGTCACCTCGTTTATGAGTTGAAACGAAACACTACTATCTCCCGGCATAATACCAATTCCTCGATCGGGCGTATAAATACCCTGAGCAACGCATATTTCAACCGGCTTATCGGAAAAATAGGCAAGCAATAAAGCATCCTGCAGGGAGTTGACGGCGTTCTCCCAGCTTGTACCGATATTCAAACCGTCGGCATCGTCATCCACATAAATGATTTTAGGCCGATCCAATGGATCAAACCTCGGCGTCTGCGCAGAAACTGCTGCCCCCACCATCAGGACAAACAGCACGCATAGAAACCATCTGGTGTGATTTGCTTTTCCTCTCATTTTTCTGCCCTTTCAAAAAGTAAAATAAATATATAATTTCGCTACGGCGTACTTAACCGCAGCATATTTCCGCTATCAAGCAGATAGTTTTCGGTCGGTTCCCACCAAAGGAGGGGATAATACTGCCCTTCGAGAATCCACCAGATATCTTCCGTGCCATTGGTCATCTCGTTCAGTAAGTCCCATCCTGCATTAAAGAATATCCTGGCCATATACATCTCAGCAGTGGTCTGACCTGTCCCGCCATCGCTTATTGCCCAGCCGCTGGTTTGAGTATCCCAGAAAGAATGGCCAATCTCACCTGCATAAGAATATCCTATCAATCCGCCGACATGCACATCTCCCGAAACGCTACCAGTCGAATAGCAGTTGTATATATTACCCGAGTCGACTTCTTGCCCATAGAAATAGCCATTTTGCCCGACCAGTCCGCCTATACTATCTTCTCCATAAACACTTCCCATAGCATAGCAATTAGAAATTGTGCCACAGTTTATACCCACCAGTCCGCCGATATTTGAAAATCCTGAAACATCGCCGCTTGAAAAGCTTTGTGAGATTATTGCACCTGTATTACTTAAGGAGGGTAAAAAATTCTCTCCCACCAGGCCTCCGACGCCATCAACTCTATCGGTGCCGGCAACACTGCCTGTCGAATAGCAGCGTGAAACCGTACCGGAGTGGTTGCGCCCTAACAATCCTCCTATTGCCCGATTCGTGCCGGAAACGAAACAACCTGAATAACAATCATGCATCACGCTGTTATCCTGCCTTCCCGTTATTCCGCCCGTGGTTTCACTGCCGGCGACCGAACCTTTGGCCGAGCAGAACGATATTGTGCTGCCGCTGTTGGCGCCGGCAATTCCTCCGATCTCATCGCTCCCGGAGACGTTCACATCCGCATGACAGTCCGTAATCAGGCCGTCGCTGATACTTATCCCGACAATACCTCCGGTATAGCTCCGAGCCGTTGCCGTCCCTTTGACTCGACAATTTTGTACGAAGCCACGGCTGTACCCGATAAGGCAGCCGACATACGCCTGACCCTCGACATCTGCATCATTCAGTTTCAGGTTTTTCACAGAGCCCGATGGGCCGAGATTGCCGATTAGACCGATACAATCCCCGGAAGGATCGGCATAGGTGAAACCGTCTATGGTGTGCCCATCGCCATCGATAAGGCCGTTGAAAGGATTCTCGTAGCTTTGTCCTATGATATTGAAATCAGTGCCGCTGTAGGCGGAAAGATCGATATCGGCCATGAGCTTGAAGTGCTTGTCCCAGTCATTGGGTATGGTACCAATTGCGTTTAACTGTTCGGCGGTGTAGATCAGATATGGATGGTCGGGTGTTCCTATACCGGCGCCGTACATAGCTCGAAAGCCCCAGAGCGACATGCCGGCTTCCGCCGTGCCGCCAAAGACCCCCATATTGATAATGCCGCCATTAGGTTCCGGCTCAGCGCCGACCGGCGTATTCGGATCGCCGGCATCGATGCAGGGGCTCATTACATCATCCCGGACCCAGCTTTGACTGTTCGGGTTCCATCTGCCGGCCTGAGATTTCAAATGATAATCACCCTCTTCGGCATTCACAAATAACGGCTCAACGTCGATATTGCCCTGCCCCGGCCAGCCACCGAGGATGTTGCTGTAATTTACTGTAATTGTAGAATTGTCATTGTTCCAAATTTCATTGCCGCTGTTCCGGAAGATGCAGTTACTTATCACAACATTGCTTGGGTTTCTCGACTCTGTGGATTCGCAACCTAAAGCGTCTCCATTTATTGCAAAATTTCCGGCGAACGTAGAATTAATTACAGTTATATCACTATTCGGGTAAATATATATTCCGCCACCGACAGTCTCAGCCTCGTTACCGCTGAATGAACAGTTTATTAAGGTCGAATCGCTATTACCATTATACATCCCACCACCATATTTTGCTTGATTACCGCTGAAAATGCATTTGGTCAATAATGGATCACTATTTTGATTTTCAATACCACCTCCGCCATTTCGTGACACGTTTCCGATGAACATACAGTTGGTTAGGATGGGATTGCTGCCACCATTGATCATCCCACCGCCACCGCCTGCCGAATTCCGGATAAATATGCAATTAGTCAGTATTGGATCGCTTGCAAAATTTCTCATTCCGCCACCGTCATGATTTGACAAGTTTCCGCTGAAAGTGCATTTGTTTAATACTGGATCGCTATAACTATTGAACATCCCGCCACCATATCCATATTCTATGCCGCTTACTGTATTGTCACTGAATGTGCAGTTGATCAGAATCGGGCAACTTTCACGGTAGTTATAAATCCCACCACCTTTCGTAGCTGAGTTCTTGCTGAAATTGCAATTGGTCAGGATTGGATTGCTTGTATAATTGAATAATCCGCCACCCAGAGAAACTACTGTATTATCGCTGAAAGTGCAGTCAGTCAGTGTTGGATTATTATTATAATTGAACATACAACCGCCAGAGTTTGCCATATTCCCGCTGAATTTGCAGTTGGTCAATGTCGGGCTGCCGGAGACACCATACATGCCGGCACCATATTGCAGATTATTGCTTTCCGGGTATCGAACGTCTTCCAGTACAGGGCCGTTTGCATTTCCGGCAGTAATAGTGAAACCATCAAGCACGGCCGTATTATCGGTTTCTCTTGCTATAACAACATGATAGCTGTTGTCGGAATACTTTGGCTCATCGAATAGTACTGCAATATTGTATACATTGATATCGTCACCCATTAAATCGCCGGACAGGATTGTCTCGTATAGTGCGATATCTCTGTCGTTTGGATCTGGCTGCCAATGCCCTGCATAACCGCCGGTGAGAGTTACATTATTGATTAGTTGAAAAGTTGCTTCGCGGTCACCGGGCGTCTGAACCACTCCTTGGTCCGGCTTGTAAATACCCTGGGCCACGCGGATTTCGACCGGTTTGTCGGCAGCCTCGGCGTCCGCCAGGGCATCCTGTAAATAGACATACGCATTTTGCCAGCTTGAGCCGTTATTGGCACCGGCTGCATCGGCATCGACGTAAATGATGCAGCCTGCGGCTGCTGTGCGTGCCAACATCAGCAGAAATACCACGCACAGCAGCCGGCTTGCGAGATTCGCTTTCCCTCTCATTTTCCTATCCCTCTAATATAAAATTATAAATGTATAACGCCGCTGTGGCTTACGCAGCCGCAGCATATTTCCTTTTTCTAACAAGCAATATCGACGCTACCGGTACGCGAGGTGCAACACAGTTAGTCCGTCAAAATACCGGCGCAGACTACATGCCTTCATAGTGTCATACGCAAAAAATTCCTCATATTGCGGGAATTCTTTGAAATAGACATAGGCATTTTCCCAGCTTGAGCCGTTATTGGGCCAATGAAGGCACATACCGAAGTCCCTGTTGCGCATGAACAGGCTTTTCTCAGGAAACATCCGGAGAAAGTACGGCCATGCTGCTACAAAAAGAAAGCCTCTAATTGTTAAAGGCAGTGCCGGTATGATATGAACGAATGAAGTATAATGGCACGGACAAATATAATAGTTTTTGGCCTGCCTCTATATATTTGTATATGATTGTACCTGCAATGATGTTCCTTTGCAAGGTTTTTTTATAATTTTTTTTATAGGTGCGGTGGTGGTAAACACGTCACACCGAATCGCTGCATGAATGTCCGGAGAGTATTATATCATTATAGAGCAAGGTTGACGTTATTTGGGTTTCTTGTTCTTTATCCAGCTTTTGAGTTTGGCGAGTGAAAGTGTATTCAGCACATCGGACTTTTTTACCCAGCCGCGCCCGGCGGTAGCAACGCCGTAACCCATCAAGCCGAGGCCGTTCGTGCTGTGAGCGTCGGTTCCAATAGCCAGCTTGACGCCCGCTTCAATTGCCATCCGGCAATGAATATCCTTCAGGTCCAGACGCCACGGGTTTGCATTGACCTCCAGCGCGGTATGCGTCTGAGCGGCGTGGTTTATCACGGCGGCAATATCGAGATCCATCGCCTCGCGCTGGCCGATGAGCCTGCCGGTCGGGTGACCGATGCAGTTGACGTACGGATTGTCCATCGCTTTGAGTGTGCGCATCGTCACCTTCTGTCGCGGGCCGGCCAGTCCGGAATGGACCGAAGCGATGACAAAATCCAGCTCGGCGAGCAATTCGTTCTCGAAATCCATCGCCCCATTGGCAAGAATATCAACCTCGCTTCCGGCAAGGATAGTGATGCCTTTGATTTTATCATTGATTTTGCGAATTTCCTGGATTTCCTGAGCCAGCCTCTTGGCCGACAGGCCGTTGGCGATTGCCGAGGACCGTGAGTGGTCTGTGATGCAGATGTATTTATAGCCCCAGGCTTTCGCGGCTTCGGCAAGCTCTGATATGTCGCAGTTGCCGTCGGATGCGTTTGTGTGCATGTGGAAATCGCCGACAATATCTTCGGTATCAATCAACTCGGGCAGAGAATGGTTCTTTGCCGCCTCGACTTCCCCGCGGTCTTCGCGGAGCAGCGGCTGGACATAATCGAGACCGAGCTTCTGGTAGATTTCCTCTTCCACCGGACCGGCAATTATTTTATCGCCTTTGAACAGGCCGTATTCGTTCAGTTTCAGCTTTTTCTTTACGGCGATTTCACGCAATCGAACGTTGTGCTCTTTGGAGCCGGTGAAATATTGCGCCGCGGCCCCGAAACTCTCCTTCGGCACTACGCGAATATCAACGTGCACAGCAGTAGACGGTGTCTGGATAACAGCAGAGCCTTTTGTCGGCCCGGAGGCGAGTACCTCCTGTACGAATTCTACGCTCGTGAATGCCTGTATAATTTGCCCCCCTGCCCTGCCTGAACTTTTGCCTTTCTTCGCGGCAACGAGTATGTCAACATCGCCGATAGTCTCGGCGCAACGACGCAGCGAGCCGGCGGTTTGGGTTTTCACGGTGCCAGCGACGTCCCGCAGAAATCGTAGAACCAGATGCGAAGCCTCCAGTGCCAGGTCGAGGCGAATCCGGCCGGTGGATTTTTCTAAAAACGCGATGCCCCTTGCTATTGCCGCCGCCTTTTTATCGCCGAAGCCCGCCAGCCCGGCGAGTGTGCCGTCTTCGATTACCGCTTTGAGTTCAGCGATACTTGTCACCTTCAACTGTTCGTAAATCGCCTTGACGCCTTTCGGTCCTACGCCGGGGATGTTGAGTAATTCCAGCAGCTCCGGTGGGATCTTTTTGAGCAGTTCATGGTGGGCGGTTATCGTGCCGGTCTTGATAAATTCTTCGATCTTGGCGAGGCTCGATTTTCCGATGCCGGGGACCTTCGCCAATTGCCCGCCGGCCAGCAGATACTCGACGTCTGTGGGGATGTCCCCAATGACCCGTGCGACCTTACGGTTGCTGTTAATGCGGAAGCGGTCCTCGCCGAGAATCTCCATAATGTCGGCCATTTGGTCAAAAAGAGCACTGACGACGGCGTTTTTCATGGACTTGATTATATCCGCAGTCAGGCAAAATCAAAGCGATAATTTGTATGCCAGTCAATGTAACGTGACTCGAACCGCATTCCGGAAGGGACGCCTTGCGGCGGAAACTAATTGCCTTGGCGCTATCATAAGTGCCGATTTAGGTGCTTAAGCGAAAGTTGGATTAATGTTGTGCTTTTTTTTATTTTTTGTTGTTTTTTTTTGATTTAGACGATATTAAGGACGGAGAGATGCAGCCTGCAACAAGATAAAATGGTGAGTCAATTATGGTTTATAATGACATGGAAGTCTGTGATGTCGTGGGCGGCAACAGCGAAAGCTATACTGCCTGCCTGCACTTTGGGGGCGGGGG
>CAZHBL010000275.1:0-7231 GCA_964530105.1 uncultured Pirellulales bacterium
AAACTGAATTTTATTTTATCATATTTGCTCTTATTGCTCAAGAAATCATCAAAACGGGCAAATATACAGGTTTTTTGGGTCTCTGAATGGTATTTATCGGACAATATTGAAGGTTTTGAGTAAAATCCGGCAGTGAAATTTATTTTTGTCTTGAAAAAACGAAAAATCTGCTTTAGAGTGATGACTTGTACGATTTTTGACGAACTATATATATTGTTGATTTGTGGCAACTTCTAATATCAGAAGGATAGTAAGGGTACTTTTTTTATGTTGAAAGTTAAATCGCGGGCAGGCGAATCAGTACAACAAATGATACGGCGCTTTAAGAAAATGTGCGAAAAAGAGGGCCTAATACGGGACATGAAGCGAAACGCTTATTACGAAAAGCCTTCGGAGAAAAATCGCCGGCGTATGCGCAAAGCCCAGCGTAATGTAATCCAATATTGACAGTTTTAGTACGCGTTATTTTACGTAGCGCTTAATCCGAGCGGGAAAATAAAACCTGCTCGGCTTTTTATTTGAGAATCGGCAACAATTTCATAGCGATATAAAGCTCAATCACTTTGAATAAAATCAAATCTGAAGCGTATATCCTCAATAGACAAAGAGTACAGATGAGCTCACAAATCGAAAGGAAAACGTATGCCGGCTCAAAACAATACCAAGGGTATTGTTGCCTATCTTCTCACGGCATTCATAATGGCATGGTCTTTATGGTGCATTCCTCTATTATTCGGATTGACACTTCACAGCCGTTCTTATTTTCTATTTTTATTGCCGGGCGCATTTTCGCCTGCTATTGCTGCTGTAATTGTTCGTAAATGGATCACAGGTGAAGGCTTCACCGATGCCGGGCTCCGGCTGAATTTTCGCAATAACAGGCGATATTATCTGATTGCCTGGCTGCTGCCGCTGTTGGTTGTAGCAATTATTGTTCTGCTGGCTGTTGTCTTTCGAATAAGCACGCCCGACTTTTCGCTGGAGCGGGCAATGAATACCCTTGCGAACGGACAGAATCCGCTTGAAACCGTTCCCCATGCTATACGCTTTCCATTTGTCGGCATTCTTCAGGGCCTCTTAGTTGCTATCATTGCCACTCCTATACTATGGGGCGAAGAATTCGGCTGGCGAAGTTATCTCCAGATCCGCCTGATGGCGCACCGGCCACTTCTGTCCGCGGTTATTACCGGCGTGATTTGGGGCATCTGGCATTATCCCATCAACCTGCAGGGATACAATTATCCCGACAACCGTATCCTTGGCTTGTTCATCTTTCCGGTTTTTACGGTGCTTCTATCTATAATCCTTGGCTGGCTCCGGCTGAAAACCGGCAGTATCTGGTCGGCGAGTCTCGCCCATGCCGCCACAAACGCCATCGGCGGCGGACTGACAATTCTATTATTCGTAGGAGCCCCGAACTGGATATTCGTCGGCTATACCGGAATCCTGAGCTGGATTCCGCTTGGTGCTATTTGCGCCTGGATAATATTAACCGGACAACTCGCCCCGGAAAAAATTCGAATTTGAACAGGTTGTCATTCCGCACCCATTCAATCGCACTAACGGCAGGATTGTTTCGTAAATATTGAAAATTGCGATTGATATTGTACTGTGTTTCGTTATATTCTATTTTGGATGGCTTCTTCGATTAAGGTGTGAATTTAACAGCAACTTCTTTTGCAGAAAGAGGCAGCATTATGAGTTATACTGAAGCAGACGCGGCGCAGGCTATACGGGCTGTCCTACCAGATTCCCGCTGGGTCGGTACGGGTCTTGCACAGGCTTATCTCTGGTTGATAAACCATGAGCGTTCAGAAGAAGATGTCGCACGCCAACTATATGAACTCGGCTGTTTTTCTCTAACCAAGGCACGAGAAATTGTCCCCACGCTTGTACAAGATGGTTTCCTCTGTCGAGTCAAGACGCGAACTAAAACTGGATCAGCGGAAAATCCAGTTACAAAACTCTTTCCCGCTGCGATCACAGAGCAACGCTTTCTTGAGCAAGTGGATGATTTGCGATCTAAACGTGGAACAGTTGACTATGAGGATGACAGAGAGTCAGGTCATACCCTCATTGACTTCACTCTCACAGAAGGGGAATTACGTCTTCCCATCAACGTAAAGAATGCAGGAACGCGGTTTGAAAATGCCGATCAACTTGTCGGCTTGAAGCCTGATGATTGCATTCCCATTCCCGTCTACAAAGCGTACGATGCCATAGAGAAAGAGCCAAACCTTCTTTATGCAGTGGCGGTTGATTATACTCTTGTCGATTCCATCAATACACATCTGATCCCATTATTTGATAACAACGAGGCCCTCGTCTGGAGAATATTAAACGACTACTCCGGTACAAGAATTAGAAATGCGGAAGACAAGTTTGTCTATGGAATGACAACTCGGCATTGGGATAGCATTCGGGACGGATTCTCCAATCCAGAGTTTCGTCTAATCTCCGCAAGGAAGTCAATACGCATACTCCAGAAGAAGCCTAAGCGAACACCTGGTATAGGTCTTAGGGCATGGGGCACTGGAGCAAATGCAGAAGTAAACGTGCATATTTCCGTTGCTGAGGAGACAAAACCTTGGACAGAGATTTTTGGACGTATTTTGAAAAATGGCCTTGCTGACATCATCAGTGCCATCAACAGAAAGAAAACTGAGGTGGTTTATGACCCAGAAATCTGACATTCAGGTTGTAAGTCTTTTCTCAGGCTGTGGTGGTCTCGACTATGGTTTTGATGCTGCCGGATTCAGCATCCGGTTCTTCAACGACTATGATAAGTACTCATGTGATACATTACTTCTCAATAACAGAGAAAATGTCCTGCATGCGCCTGTGGAAGATGTTGCGAGCAGTGAGGTCATCAATATAATTGGTACCAAGAAGGGCTCCTGTGATGTACTCATTGGTGGTCCGCCCTGTCAACCTTTCTCAAAGTCTGCCTATTGGAGTAAAGGCGATACTCTCAGGCTCAAAGATCCACGTGCAAACACACTCAATCAGTATTTCCGGTTTGTCGAAGATCTACTTCCCAAGGTGTTCCTTTTAGAGAATGTACATGGGATGAACTATAACGGGAAGGAAGAAGGATTCCAGTTTATTATTGAAAGGATTGTCGAAATTAACCGTCATTGTGGAGTCCACTATGTTCCTACTTGGTACGTTCTGAATGTTGCTGATTATGGTGTGCCACAATTGCGCGTGCGTTTTTTCCTAGTCGCTTCAAGAAATGGCAAACGCTTTCGTTTTCCTCAGCCAACGCACATTCCCGCTGAAGAAGTAGAAAATACGCTTCTCGGTAGAATGGGACTTAGTCCTTATGTCTCTGCATGGGAAGCTATCGGAAGTATTCCAGAGGACAAGAGCCAGCAACTCAAGATTGGTGGTAAGTGGGCTGATTTGCTCCCTTCCATACCCGAAGGTGAGAACTACCTTTGGCACACTGATCGTAAGGACGGCTTAGCCTTATTTGGGTGGAGGACGAGATATTGGAGTTTCTTACTCAAACTATCCAAACGACTTCCAAGCTGGACAATCCAAGCTCAACCTGGGTCAGCTATTGGTCCATTTCACTGGAAAAACCGAAAGCTATCATGGCAGGAGATAGCCGCAATTCAGACATTTCCAAAAACCTTCAAAATAGATGCTCCTCGAACAGAAATCCAAAGGCAGATTGGTAACGCGGTCCCATCCTTAATGGCTGAAATAATGGCTCGCGAAATAGCGTCCCAGTTTTTTGGTCAGTCTTTTGAGGAATCCTTAGTGCTTTCCGTTCCAAAGTGTGAAAGCATTCCTGGTTCAGAGCCGGTTGAGGAAGTTCCTGATAAATATCTACGTCTCATTGGTGATCATCCTGCCCACCCAGGTACGGGAAAGGGCAAAAGATACCAGAAAATAACAATTGGCTAATTTAAAAACTATTGATAGCCAACTAATAATGCCCCAATTCTCAAGAATACCTCATGGGCAGTGACCAGCCTATCTTTGCTTCTGAAGGTGGTTGCAATTTTTGTCCACCTTGTCCTTCTCAAATTTCGGTTTACTGATAATCAGTTTTATGCTAAAATTAAGTGACTTTTTTAATCTCGCTTGCATGGTTTCTCAGGTCAGTATGCAGGGCATAAAATCATGCTGTATAGCTTTTGACTTGAAGAACAGATGAAAGATTGAGTGAATGAATTAGAAAGGAGAGGTGGAAAAATGAAACGTCTGAAGGTTACATTTCTGTTGAGTTGTTGTTTTCTAATGAATATGTCGGTTTGGGCGTCCGATGGTGTCCTGGATACGACCTTTCATTCGCCGGACGGATATGTGTTATGGGATGGCGGGTCCGGATATGATCGGGGACGTGATATAGCCCTGCAGCAGGATGGGAAGATTCTGGTGACCGGATATATGACCAACGGCACAGACAATGATCTTATGGTAATCCGTTATGACAAGGACGGCACGCTGGATACCGGCTTCGGTACGAATGGCGCGTATATCTATGACGGTGGAAACGGCAATGACGGCGCCTATGCGATTGCTGTACAATCGGACAACAAGATCCTTCTGGCAGGTGATTCTCTTAACAGTACAGATGATGACGTCATCGTGTTAAGACTTGATTCGGACGGGAATCCGGACCCGAACTTCGGCTCGAATGGGATATACACTTATGACAGCGGCAGCGGTGGTGATGCAGCTATTGATCTTCTAATTCAATCAGACGGTAAGATCGTGATTTGCGGCTCGTGCAGTAATGGAACGGATAATGACCTTATGGTCATGCGCTTAAATGCGAATGGTACTCCTGACATGACCTTCGGTACCAATGGAGTGGCTATTTATGACGGGGGAGGCAGTCATGATTTTGGATTGCGCCTGACTTTACAGAATGACGGCAAGATTCTGGTGGCCGGTAACCGCCACAACGGCTCGGACTATGATATTCTGGTTGCCAGATTCAGTATCGACGGCGTTCTGGATGCGAGCTTTGGAACCGGTGGGATCGCTATTTATGACGGCGGGGATTATGACCGGGGATTCGGCATTGACACAAACTCCAATGGGAATATCCTGGTCACCGGCCTTCGGACTCAACCCGACGCAAACAGTACAGACTACGATATTCCTGTGATTTGCTTTGACAGCAACGGTAACTTAGACACGAGTTTCGGGAATAACGGGATCGTGCTCTACGATGGCGGCAATCGTGAAGAGTGTTATGACTTAATGGTGCAGAGTGATGACACGATTCTTGTCGCCGGACATAGCGGCAGCAGCTCTGGTGCAATATCGGATTGGAACTTAGTGGTCTTAAAATATGATCCAAACGGTACCCTGGATACGACCTTCGGAACCAATGGCGTCTATCAATATGATCCAACGGACAACACCGAATGGGGCTATGGCCTGGCCCTGCAAACAGACGGCAGGATTGTTGTCACCGGACAGGCCCATAACGGCACGGATGATGATGTGATTGTCCTGAGATTGACCAACAGCGCCGGTGACAGTAACGAGCCCGACGACTCGAATGGTATTCCATCTTTGGTATGGTCTCAGTCACCGATTGAGATCGATCCTGACATTATGCAGGAGCCTGTCTTCTGCGGTTGGAACGAGTCGGCCCGGTCTACAGAGCAGACCGGCCAGAGGAGACAGTGGCGTATGGATGCCGACGATTTCAACTGTCTCGGACCCATTCCCATAACTCGGATTCGATGGTGGGGCGGATATAAGGCCTGGGCGTCGACCGAGCCGCCGCAATCTCAGCCGGAAGCCTGGCATATCGGTTTCTGGGCCAATCAGGTTGAGGGCATAAATCAGAACGAATTATTCCCCGAGCGTCTGGTCTGGTCTTTGGAGATTCCCGGCGAACGGATTCATTTTGAACCCGTAGGGCAGGTCGAATTCCCACAGAAGCTGACGGAGACGTGTTTCTTGTATGAAGTACGGCTCGAACCGCAAGAATGGTTTCGCCAGGCCGATTTCCGGAGCAATTATGATATATTCTGGATAAGCATCACTGCTATCTACCCCGCTGATGCGGAGCAGGAAAATATGTGGGGCTGGTCAACGCGGCCGCATGTCTGGGGAACTGGCGCCGTTATGCCTGCAATCATGGGCGATTGGCCGACGTACGACGAACGTCTGTTCCACGGGAGAATTTACCCGATAGAAAATTCTCTTCTATGCGGACAGAACCAGGGCTATGACATGTGCTTTGAGCTTCTGACCGAACCATTCTGGGTCAAGTGGGACCAGCCATTTACGGATATGCGTGACTGGCCGGACTCCGAGGACCTAGAATCGTTTGCCATTGATGACGAAGTTGGTAATGTACAGGTAGAACATCAGGTTGCCGACGATTGGTTATGTAAGCGGATTGATCCGGTCGTTGCCGTCGGTTGGCAGGGGTCGTATATCGGCTATGGATACGACCCGTGTGAGTGCAACGAGGTCGAGGAGCCTGTTCGGCCGGATTACTTCATACTATCGCTGCGGATGCCGGCGAACGTTCCTGCCGGCGACGGAAATCCGGGCCAATTAGTCTGGGAGTATCTGGCCGACGACTACGATGAGGTTCTCGTAGGTTACGACCGAAATCCCGAGAGTCAGTCAAATGAGCCGGTCTTCAGTTACTCGGTGAGATTGCCTGAGGAAGCATGGTTTCAACAGGAACATCTCAATCAATTATATTGGTTCAGTGTCGTAGCTGTGTACGAAACGCGTTTGGATGACATTCAGTATCCGTGGGGTTGGACAAATCGTCCCCACACGTTCGGCAGCACGGCGCTGAGTGTCACCGATGATAGTTCTGTGCCGGAGTTGCTTTACGATCAAACAAGCGAGCCTGTAGATATGTCATTTACATTATTCACGGCGCCGCAATAGAGGCCGGCGCTCTTTTAGCAGGGACAGATTATGGATTTTAGTACGAAGACCAACTGTGTACGGACCCGGAGGGTCCGGGTTATTACGGCAGGCGTTTTATTCGCCCTGTCTCTGGCGGCAACCGCGGGCGAGAGCGGCCGGTTTGTCGTACTGAACGTCGAGAATCCGCGGTATTGCGGCAATGAGTTATTCCGGGCGTTCGAGAACTACTCCAGCCCGCGCATCGGCCAGTTGCGGAGCCGGTACGGCCTCGATGCCGTAGTGGCCGGCGAGAGCGACGAATGGAAACGTATCCTGCTGCTGCGCCACTGGATCAAGTCGAATATTGCTATCGACAACGACA
>CAZHBL010000276.1:0-7216 GCA_964530105.1 uncultured Pirellulales bacterium
TGCGGTCGGAAGACCACAAGTATAATGATCCCGTAAAATTCGAAATCCGCCAAAACGTAAAAAGCGATTACATTTGTGCCGCCGACTATATCAACTTCAGTCATGTTGACGCGGTCAGTGTCCAGCACGAATTCGGCCTTTTTGGAGGCGAGGCAGGTTCGTATCTAAGCCTGCTGCTCAACAGACTAAAGGCCCCTGTAATTACTACCCTTCATACGGTTATCGATGATCCGGACGAAGCTCACTACAAGTCGCTGGTGGACCTCTGCAAAGCCTCATACAAAGTCATTACAATGAACGAACGAGGCGTCAGTATGCTGAGGGACATCTACAGCATTCCTACCGGGAAAATAAAACTGATCGCACATGGCATTCCAGATCTGCCTTTCGTCGACAGCAATTACTACAAACACAAATTCAGCCTGGAAGACCACAGAACGATTTTGACATTCGGCCTGCTCAGCAAGAATAAGGGTATCGAGGTTATGCTCAAGGCGATGCAGACAATCGTCAAGATCGACCCGTCCGTAATCTATATCATCCTTGGTATGACACACCCGAACGTACTGAAGCATGAGGGAGAATCTTATCGATTCGGCCTCCAGCAAATGGTCAAAGACTTAAATCTGCAGGAACACGTGATATTCCACAACAGATTCGTCGCCGACAAGGAGCTTCATAATTTCTTATGCGCCGCCGATATCTATGTCACGCCGTATATGAGCGAGAAGCAATTAACCAGCGGCACGCTGTCATTTGCGGTCGGCACCGGCAAAGCGGTTGTCTCTACGCCATATTGGGCGGCGACGGAGCTGCTGGCCGACGGCCGGGGCAAGCTGGTGCCGTTCGGCGATTCTGAACAAATAGCCCAAGAAATATCAGAAATACTTCATAATGATACGCTGTATTACTCGCTGCGAAGACGGGCATACGAGTACGGCAGATCCAGAACCTGGCCCAAAATCGGCCAGAGATACTGGAAGCTGTTCGGCTCAAAACGCAAGCTTCCTCAAATCTCCGCCAAAACAAAACTGTCCGCAGCCGAGACAATATCAAGCATTGAAGTGCCGGAGCCATCATTAGAACATCTGAAAAAGCTGACCGATGACACGGGCCTCTATCAGCACGCTATATTTACAATACCAAATCGCGAGTTTGGCTACTGCACGGACGATAATGCAAGAGCTGTTATTGCAATAACAAGATATTACGCCCAGTATCCTGAGCCGGAGGCACTTCGGCTTCTCGATACGTATCTTTCTTACATTATCCATTCACAGAGCAGCGACGGCTCAATCAAAAACTTTATGGATTTTGACAGAACCTGGCGCACAAACGAGCCCGCACATGATGCATTCGGCAGGGTATTATGGGCGTTTGGAACTGTTATGGCAAAACCGCCGGCACCGCCATATTTGTCGATTGCAAAAGACTGCTTCGATAAATCGGTAGAACTCGTCCAGAAGCAGCTCCCAAAGGGAATGGCGTATTCGATTCTCGGCATGAGTGATTATCTCAAACAGTTCCCAGGTGCAATCGACATAAAGCGCCAACTGGAATTGGCCGCAGACGGTCTGGTCAGACAGTACGAAGAGAGTCATTACCCTGATTGGCGGTGGTTTGAGGATGCGCTGACTTATGATAATGCCGTTTTGCCGCACGCAATGTATATTGCCGGCCTGACTCTCGATAGCAAAAGGTACAGGGATGTTGCGGACATAACCTGTGAATTCCTGCTGGAAAACACTTTTAACGGCTCGCATTTCAGCTTCATCGGCTGCAATGGATGGTATGAAAGAGGGGATAAAAAGGCGACATTCGATCAGCAGCCCATAGAAGCAGGAGGAACTGTTATGATGTTAAAGGCTGCTTATGAAGCTACGCAAAAGGAAAGATTTTTAACGCTTCAGAGAAAAGCCTTTGATTGGTTCCTTGGCCAGAACGACCTGCACGTTCCGCTTTATGACTTCAGAACAAAAGGCTGTAACGATGGTTTGACCCCGGACGGGGTTAATACGAATCAGGGCGCGGAAAGCACGCTCAGCCTTTTATTAAGCCTGTTGACGATGGTCGAGAGTTACGCCGTCGTCAAGAAAACCAAAACATCCAGGGCCGAGCCATCACCCCAGACAGACCACAAAAAGAAGATCGATAAAAAAAAACTCCGAATAGAAAGCATCCCCGCAAAGACTAAAACGAAAAAGAAGCAGGTCGAAGAACTCACTTGATGCCGGGAGCATAAATGCTCAAGACGCTATAAAACTTGCGATGTCGAACAATCTTAAATGCTTTATTGCTCGATGGCCTTTTCGCCTTTCTCGCCGACCCATTGAATATCTGCGCCGATTCCCTGGACAGTCTGACAGCTCACCAATGAAAAGAGCATCACAATTAAAACCATCACAAGAACACTTTTCTAACCATTTTCTCAGACCCTCTTCTATTCTTGGGCTCGATCCGGCACCATATTTCAAGACATTCTCAAACGCCGTTCGCTTGCTCTATCAAGACCGGACGACGTCTTTGAACTCGACTGCCATACAACATACTATTTTCGGCAGTTCTGTCCTTTTGGCATCAATTATCAAGGGGATTTGCAGGCCCTATGTACTTTTTTGCCACCACGATATCGTCAAACCAGACCTTGCTGACGTGTCCCGGCGGGGCATCCGTGATATATAATAGCATCCACAGGAAGTTCAAATTCAGCTTTTCGTCGTTTCGCCATTGAAAGCCTTCAAACGGCTTGCCTTCCGGGTTCGGCGTGAAGCTGTCCCATACCCACTTGCCTTTGGGAAATCCTTTGCCGAGGTGGCTAATTATCTGCCCATCCTTTTTCCAGGATTTGCCGTCGATCCACATCTCCTGCTCGCCGTTGCTTTCGGTGACGGGATCGTTCATTTTCATCATCAGCTCGACGCATATCCACTGCTCCCGTTCGACTTTCAGATTATCGTCATTGATAAAGTCGTGCCCCCACGATTTCTTGTCGGGAGAAGACCTCATCCCCATCCAGTAGGAGTAAAAGTCCCATTTCCATTTTTTGCCGTAGGGCTCGATGCCAGTAGTGAACCGCGCATCGCCGGCGGGACGAATTCCCGCTCCGCCCTGGGGCCAGGACGTCGAAGGATTGTAGCCGCCGAGATGAACAAAATGATGAATCGGGTAGCAGTCTTGCGCGAATTTCACGTAAAAGCGAACGTAAAGCTGCTCGTAGCCCGGCAGAAGACGCCGATACAAATGCCCACCCGTACTTTTGCCTCCGACATGAGTCATCAAAAGCGAGTGTTTGCCCGAACTCGCCGCGGGCACATTCGCCGAAAGCGACATGATGTCAATATTCTGCACGCTTTCCCAGCGTGCCTTGACAGCATCCAAAGAATCCTCCTCAAAATTCTCCACGAAGATAACCTCCGGGTCTTTCTCGATGCCCTTATCACCTTTGTATTGACTTGCCAGGCCGTACCGTATCTCGCTTTGTGATTGCTCCGCCTGTGCGGCACGAATAAAACAAAGAGCCAGTATCGACAGTCCGACCATGCCGGCACAGTATCGTTTTTTAGATTTGCGATTAACTGCTTTTGATTCAGTTTTCATATCCGGCAAGCTCCTTAACGACCTGACTCCACTACTATATCCAAACTCCAGGGCATTATAAGCGATATCGGCTTGAGCTGTCAATTTGCGTTCATTCATATTGTTTCCAGACCGACACGGGGCAACAAGCGTCCGGCTACACAGCCGGAGTTGTCGGATTTAGAGCTTCGAGCTTCGGACTTCCGGCCAAAGCCCGGCGTTTGGCTTTGATTGGCGTTGTTTTCTTCGACACCGCCGGCCGGCTTATCGCCATAATCCCCTTTCACAAAAGACTTTGCGTCAACTTCGGACGGGGCAAATTGGCTTTGTTTTTTCAAATCGCTAAATTTATCCGCCGGCTGTGAATGTCCGGCGGCCTCCGGCTTTACCGATAGGGATGGCTTGCGGGTTTCGTCCAGTTGTATTTGCCGTATCACCTGGTATTGTTTAAGCCTGTTTATCGTCTTGTACAGGCTGTTTTCTATCCTGCGTTCGTACAACAACAGCCTGTCGAGGATCCGTGAATCTGAAAAGTCATCGTTAGTTGCCCAGCCGAGTATCAGCTCCAAACCCCCTGCCCGTGGATCCTGTGCCTCGACGGCGGTCTCTCGCTGGTGCTTCTGCCACCCATTGGTCTCAACTATAGCGAGCATCACGTCGATGGCTTCGTTGTGCATACGTTCGGCACGTCGTAGCCGCCATGCCAGGCTGACAATCCGCTCTGCGAGCATGGATTCCACCATTCCGACGGGCAGCAGCTCGGCGAGATATTTATCGTGGTAAAGTTCATAATCCGCCGGATCTTCGCCTGTTATTACCGCCTCGGCGGCAAAAAGCCCGTGTTTGACCGCATTTTGAGAAACCACGGCCTTGCCCTCATCAGTCTTCGGCCCGGTAGATTTTTGGGCGTTCTGTTGATTTGCGTTGATTTGTGCCTTAGTAGCCATGAGAATTCTCCCTTTCTGATTTATTAATTATTATTTACGATTTATTATTTACTTTTCACTATTAACATTCAATCATATTGTTAGATATATATCATACTTATCATTGCATTTGCTGTCAAGTGAAAAAATATAAAAAATCTTGAAATTTATTTAACCGCGGATTTACTCCGTTAGATAACGATTTTGCCCCCCTAAGGGAAAAGCTATCTCACGGTGTGAACGCTGATAAACGCGGATTTATGAGTCGAATTGTACTTTTCTTTCCAAAATCCGCTACAATCTCTAAATAATTAGACTCAAATGGTCATCTCAGTTGTGTATTTAATGAAGAATGGCCATTCTTACATATAGCCAGTGAGGTATAAATGCTGGAAGATAAATTGCTATTAAGGAAATTTAAACGTGGCTCAAGTGAGTCTCTCGAAAGAATATACGATAAATACGAAACTTACCTGATAACGGTTGCGACAGCTCTTTTAAATAACACGCATGCCGCCGAAGATGTGCTCCATGACTTCTTCATATCGTTTGTAACATCGGCTGAGAAGATAAAACTCAATGGTAATTTAAAAGCGTATTTAGCAACATGTGTCGCCAACCTTGCCCGTAACAGGATCGGTCAAATCGGGGGACATCTAACTTATTTCTCCTTCTCATTGAAGGGAATTAAAGTTGTCTGCTTGCTTCATAGGGGGTACATTTTTCGATGAGTTGTGCTTGCTAATGACAGGTTTTAATAGCCAGTGGGATGGGAAGATTTCCGCCGTAAGGCGGACGATTCCGGTCCGTCTATTTGCCAGAATTGAAACTATCAAATTCTCAACTCTTTTCTTTTCATAGAACTTTTTAGCTACTGCCATTATACCCCCTTACTTTTTGTGTAAACCCTTTTATAACAATTATTTAATCGACAAGTGGGTATGTTTTAACCTCTTGCCGGCCTATTACTTTTACATATTGGCTCCATTTGCACTTGCACGATTTATGTTTTATGCTTTATTTTGGGAGGGTCTACTCATGGCAAAGCAAGAAAGACCACTGTTAGACAACTTGGGTGCTGGTACTTCATATTGGCAATATCGCCACAATCCAGAAGAATGCGAGATACAACTACCGCTTAAGCAAGAAAACCAAAATACAGACGATACATGGATCATATTGCTTTGTATTCTTTTCACAATAGGCTTTTTAGCACTGCTTGCTAAAACGACATTTTGGAGTATGTTGTAGTTTATTATCATATCGGTACCTTGCCGCTTACTTTTCGATGAGTTGTGCTTGCTAATGACAGCATCATAGGGTGAGGTTCACTTGGGGATGCCTGCCGTAAGATGACCTGTGGAATTTCCATGCGGTTCACATCACGTTACATCCACAGCGTGGACAAATGAGCTGCGCATCTTACCCGCTTTAATAATTGGTACGATTCATCACACTTACCTGCTGCATTACCGAGTACGGTAGGGCGGATATAAAAAAAGCCACCAATGCGATTGCATTGATGGCTCGACGTAAATTAAATGGTATTTACTTCTTCTTCTTTGCGGCCTTTTTCTTGGTTGCTTTCTTCTTTGCTTTTTTCTTAGCCATTACTGATACCTCCATGTTATAAAAGAAGTAATTATTAGCAGACTCCACCGTGAGTGCTGCTCATCCTTGGCATTATGATTACCAAAAATCCATTGTTCAACAATAAAGTCCCCAATATTCATAAAAATTTTTCCATTCCCAAACAGCATTCACAAAAAGCCCGGCCCGGTAAGAATAGTCTGGTTCGCCGATGAATTATCCAAATCGACAGTGACACCAATAGACTGATACGTATGCCATGTATGTCAGCTAAGAAAGTTCGGTGAAAAAACGAGACCTCAAAGAAAAAAGGATTAACTCAAAGAGAAGCACTGGGAAATGAGGATTCGGACCTCGATTAGCTGATCCAGAGTCAGTCGTGCTGCCATTACACTATTCCCCAAAAATTTTACTGTTCATTCACTTTAGAATTAATCAGGAACGCCCCCCGGAATTTTACGCTGTCCGGTGTGTAAAATTCTCAAAGAGGGCAAAAATTCAGTATATTTTGCCCCCCCAACCTCTCGCGCTTAAAGGGAGTAAACATTCATTTTCAGTCTGACAACGACGATTTCTGATAAGAGCGCATTTTCCTTTTTTCCCAAAAAACCACGCTCAAGAGCCCTTACTCGATAATATGGGACGTATGAGGGCAATTGATCCAGTCGGTCCCGGCGAATAATCGCTATAACAGGAACCACGTGGGAACATGCCAGAGAATCCTCAACCGCCTGGAGCTTGCAGTCTTTTGCAAATAACTCTTGACAAAACAACTCCAAAAAGGTATAATACTTGAATGATAGGGTTTACATCGGCCATTGGGAAACTGTAGACGTTCACCTTGAAAAGACCATTGGCAGAGGATCATGGGGGAATTGTAGTTATAGTTTGGAGGCTCGTTTCTAATAGAACCTCCTGTCTGCTATTCACCCGTGTATCTCCTCAATCTCAACCGGTGTCAGGACCAGTACGAGCAAGATAATAGTGATTAAAGATATGGGAGGATGAGTAATGAAAAAGGTAAAGACAATACTAAAAAGCCGGTACAGCAGGAAAGTTATAATATATTTACTGGTGTGCTGTCTGGTTTTGAACACATCGCTTCCGGCCGTGCTGGCCACACC
>CAZHBL010000277.1:0-7211 GCA_964530105.1 uncultured Pirellulales bacterium
ATATGAACGATATTGACATTGCCTGGTGCCCGGGCTGCGGCAATTTTCCCATTCTAAAGACGCTGAAGCGCGCCCTGGCCGAACTGCAAATAAAAACGACGGATCTCGTGCTTGTTTCGGGGATCGGCCAGGCGGCGAAGATTCCCCATTACTTCAGGACGAACGTCTTCAACGGCCTGCACGGCCGCGCCCTCCCGGCGGCAACCGCGATTAAAGCCGCCAATCCGGCGCTGACCGTGATCGCCGAAAGCGGCGACGGCGATATGTACGGCGAGGGCGGAAACCACTTCATCCACACGATACGCCGAAACCCTAATATCGCCAATATCGTTCACAACAATATGGTCTACGGCCTGACAAAAGGCCAGGCATCACCAACCAGCCAAAAAGGCTTTGTCACTCCCGTGCAGGTCCGCGGCGTGTTCCTTGAACCGTTCAATCCGCTGGCGGTTGCCATCGCCCTGGACGCGAGTTTCGTCGCAAGGGCCTTCGCCGGGGACATCGAGCGGACGGCGGAAATCCTCAAACAGGCAATCGAGCATAACGGCTACGCGCTGGTCGATATATTCCAGCCGTGCGTCACATTCAACAGGATCAATACGATTCAGTGGTTCAAGGAGCATACGTACAATCTCGAGGACCATGACCCCTCGGACAGGCAGAAGGCTTTCGAGAAGGCGACCGAAACCGAAAAGCTGCCGCTCGGCATTTTCTATAAGAGTCCGCAAAAGCCCTCTTTCGAAGAAAATGTCGCAATCTACGAAGAAAAACAAATCCCGCTGTATGAACGTGACCTCGATAAGAAAGAATTGAATAATCTGATAGAGACATTTAAAATGCGGCTTTAGATTTACGATCGGAACAATAACCGAATATTAATCCTGGAAGGAGTTATCAATGAACGTGGAAAAAATAGTAGAGATACTGGGCAAAGACAGCGATTATCTGCTCGGCTTTAAAACGCCCAAGGTGAAAAAGGACCAGCTTCATGTCCCCGGCCCCGACTGGATCGACAGAATCATGGCACTGACCGACAGGCCGAATCCGGTGCTCAGGAATATGCAGCTCCTGTTCAACACTGGAAGGCTTGCCGGCACGGGTTATCTTTCGATCCTGCCCGTGGACCAGGGCATCGAGCATTCCGCCGGGGCATCGTTTGCACCGAATCCCATCTATTTTGACGGCGAGAATATCGTCAAGCTGGCTCTCGAAGCCGGTTGTAACGCCGTAGCTTCGACCGCCGGAGTGCTTGGAAGCGTATCGAGAAAATACGCTCACAAGATACCTTTCATAGTCAAGCTCAATCACAACGAATTGCTCAGCTATCCCAACACTTACGACCAGATATTCTTTGCCAATGTCAGGCAGGCCTTCGATATGGGGGCCGTCGCAGTCGGGGCAACGGTTTACTTCGGCTCGGCCGAGAGCAGCCGGCAAATAAAAGAAATCAGCGAGGTCTTTCATAAGGCCCACGAGCTCGGAATGGTGACGATTCTCTGGTGCTATCTGCGCAATCCGGCATTCAAAGTCGATGGAGTGGACTATCACCTCAGCTCCGACATGACCGGGCAGGCCAACCACCTCGGTGCGACCATGCAGGCCGACATCATCAAGCAGAAGCTGCCCGTCTGCGACGGCGGCTACAAGGCATTGAACAAGCAGGGAAGCTTCGGCAAGTTCAGCGAGAAAATGTACACGCAGTTCAATTCCGAGCACCCCATAGATTTGACACGCTATCAGGTTGTAAACAACTATATGGGCAGGATCGGCCTGATTAATTCCGGCGGCGCCTCCGGCAAGAACGACCTGGCGGAGGTGGTAAAAACCGCCGTGATTAACAAAAGGGCCGGCGGAATCGGCCTGATAACCGGTAGAAAAGCGTTCCAGAAACCGATGAAAAAAGGTGTCGAATTGTTTCACGCCATTCAGGACATCTATTTGTGCAAGGAAGTGACTGTGGCGTAAGATTAGCTCTGACGGTAAAATTAAAGAAGGGCCGAACCCATACTCAGGATCGGCCCTCTAGTCAAGTCTTTGTTATCTCTAACTAATATGAATTACTCTGCTTCCAGTTCTGCCAGTCGCCCCGTGCTTACATCTTCGATTCGCAAATCGCCAAAGATCACCCTGTACTGATCGCGATCCAGCTTCCACCGGACCAGCACTTTGTCTGAATCGGCGGCGGTGACTTTTTGGCCGTTATATACGGGGTCTTTGCCTTCTGCCTGAAGTGTGCCAAAATACTGAGCACCGTATTTGAGAGTTGAGACCTGGGCGTCATCTATCTGGAGGTTGCCTGACTTGGCTTTATAGATATCTCCAATCTCGACGACTACATCTCTTACTGACAATTTAGCGGGATACTTTCCATCGTTGATTTGTGCAAAATACTTTAAACCCTCAACAAGTTGGTTACCTTCTTCGAGATTTTCAGCATTTACCTTGTACATAAGCTCGTAATCTTCGGGGATGACCGAGGCGAATGTTGCCGGGTTGATCTGGGCATCCCACTGGAAATCACTGACGACGATAGTCACCTGCTCGCCACCATTTTCGTCGGTGATGTCAAGGGTTATTTCGACGGGCCAGCCGGTTGCTACATCAACCCACAAGCTGGCGGTGACTTTTCCAGAGAGCTCTTTTAATCCTTTTATCAGTCCTGCACCACCAGGGAAGCCGGCTGTGGGGGATACGTCACTGGACTGGATTCCTTCGACTGTAACACCGTTGATTTCGCGACGGCCCAGCTCTTTGTAGTCACCCTTAAGGAAGGCTTCGACGATAAGCTTCGGATCACCATTCTCTATGCGATTTTCCTCGGTAAGCTCCACTTCGATGTACTTCTTTTGTGCGGGCATGATAATGATATGTGTCTTCTTATCTTCCAGCGTAAATGATCGCTCTAACAACTGTTCGCCCATATAGGCATCCATCCGCGTGCCGTGTTCGTCGGCCAGTATGGCCTCTATCTGCACCTGGAATGGTTGACCATTCTCTGTAGCATTTATTTTCGCCTTATACATAACAGCTTTAACAGCGGCGACTTGCTGGCGGACCTGGGCCCAGCTCACGCTGCTGGTCCCACTCAAAATCTCAAAACCTACAAATAAACCGATCAAAATCACCGCCGCGGCGGCAAGTTTTGCCATTTTATTGTTCATGATAATTCTCCTTTTGGCATTATGCCCAGACCGAGCCGCATTGAAGTTAAGAAGAAGTTTCTGTTCGAGCAGGTCTTGATGTCCCCGATCGGGGGCCTCGTCAAAAGTGACACCCTCTAATACTTGTTCTATATTTTCTTTATTATCGTTCATCTTCAAACCTCACGGTTCCAAACGAGCAGCAGCTCTTAACTCTTTTTGCAGCTTGCTCAATGCACGTGCAAGCTGAGTGCGGATCGTTGCTGGGTTTTGACCCAGAATCTCGGCGATTTCTATCAATTTCATTTTTTCAAAGAAACGTAACGTGATGACAGTCTGGTACTTTGGCTTGAGGCCCAGAAGAGCTTGCTTGACGGCAAGATTCTTCTTCTTAAGTTCTTTATCCGATTCGGTGGCAAACGCATGACCACAACCGTATTCCTGGGCGGCATTTCTAATAGTCTCCGCCCGTCTTTTTGCCGTCTTCAAATGATCGTTAACAGCGTTGGTCGCGATACGATACAGCCAGTTACGAAAACCATTGGAATTCCCATCAAAAGTACTAATTGTTCTCATAACTCTAAAGAAAACCTCAGAAGTTACGTCTTCTGCGGCGTCCCGGTTGAACAACCTTCGGCAGCAATAGCGAAACACTCTTTCATAGTGCATCCGGTACAGCAGGGCGAAGGCTGCACGGTCACTACACGCCCTTTTTATCAGGATATCCTGGTCTGTTTCGCTGTTTGCCAAATCAACGCGTCTCATTAACAATTTTCTATTAGCATCGGCTGTCATCACCATTATAAACTCCGAAATGCTAAAAACGTTTCATTAAATCATGAAATAAATCCTTCCGAAAAGCAACGCCTAATTCGTGGCGGCGGGGAGGAATTAAAGGTTTCCGGTACAAATGGCGGTTCCTTAAGGATTTGATGGAAACAACATCCCCGCTCCGACAAGAGATTCTGTATAAATTTACGCATGTCGCTCATGTCGGAATAAATACAACAAACCGCGCTTATAAATAATTTTGGCGGTTTAGACAAAAATGCTTCAAAAATTTAAAAAAAGGATATCGGAAACTTTTCGGTGTCCCGACCGCTATAAAGATTGAATCTTTAGATGGATTTGATATTCTGTTGGAAAACAGATCCGAATTTTTTAGAAGGAATGAAAAATGAAGAGATATGGAATTTTTGTTGGGTTGGCATGTATTTTCGGCGGGATTATTACGGCTTTGGGTGCGGGAGTATCTGGTGAGCTTGAGCCCAAGGCGATTGAGGCGAGGATTCGAGAGCACCGGATGGGGGATCTGATTGTAAAAGCTGGACCTGGAGTCGAAGTGCACATCAAGCAGTTACGGCATGAATTCTGGTTCGGCGCGGCCTTGTCTTCAGGGACGTTCAGCGGCCGAATGAGCGCCGAAGACCAGCGCAAGTACGAAGAAACCTTCCTGGCCAATTTTAACGCCGCCGTCACCGAAAACGCGCTGAAGTGGCATAGCATGGAGTCCCGGCAGGGACAAGTAAATTACGGCACTGTCGACGCCATCCTGGACTGGACCGACCGGCACGAGATTCCTTTGCGCGGGCATAATATTTTTTGGGGGATTCCGAACCGGGTGCAGACATGGCTCAAGGCGATGGATGATGCGACGCTGCGCGAGACCTTGAAAGCGCGCGCACTCGATATTGGAAGTCGTTACCGGGGCAGATTCGCCGAATACGACCTCAACAATGAAATGCTTCACGCCAATTATTACGAAGAACGCCTCGGCCCGGGCATTACCAAACAGATGGCCGACTGGATCAAACAGGCCGACCCCGGCGCCAAGCTTTTCTTCAACGATTATGACATCCTGACCGGCAACCGGCTCGACGATTACATCAAACACATCCGCGGGCTGCTCGAACAAGGCGTGCCTATGGCCGGTATCGGGGTGCAGGGACATCTGCACGGCGAGAACTTCGATCCAAAGGCCTTGCAGCACGCCCTGAACGAACTGGGAAAAATCGGTCTGCCTATTCGCATTACCGAGTTCAACATGCCCGGCCAGCGCTCGGTTTTCATGAAAGAACGTAACCTGAAGCTGACGCCGGAGCAGGAGCAGGCCAAAGCGAAGGCCATAACGGACTATTATCGCATCTGCTTCGCTCATCCGGCGGTTGATGGGATTCTCATGTGGGGTTTCTGGGAGGGCGCCAACTGGATTCGCCAGTCCTCGCTATACCGGAGGGATTGGACGCCCACGCCCGCGGCCGAGGCATATCGCAGCCTTGTCTTCAAAGAATGGTGGACCAATACTAAACTTAATACAGATGCGAACGGCCAATGCAAAGTCCGCGCCTTTTACGGAAAATACGCCGTGACATGCGGAAACCAAACCAAACAAGTGATGCTAAGCAAAGAAAAGGGGCAGGCTACCGTGACCTTCGAATAACACCGGGGCATCCAGGTTTCAGCATTAAGGCCGTGTCGTCAGCAGCGATTTCATCGCGCCGGTCATGGCGGATTGATAATTTTCCATATCCCGAACGTGAAATATGAAACGGTCTTTCGAACTGTCGTCATGGGCCCAATGTGTCACGCCGTTATCGTCACATTTGACTTTTATAGCATCGAAAGTAAAGACCGGCCGGGCGCGCTTTTCATTGCCAGATACAATTTGTCCGTCACGAGTCACTGTATAGCCCGCCGCATGGAGAAAACCCGCCGTGCACCACATGTGCCGGTCCATACTTCCGACCTTGGCCAGTAGCGCTTCGTCCCTTGCGCCTCTGAGAAAACCCAGCCAATTGCTGTCCGTGTATTTACCAAACATATAAACAAAGTAATTTTGAACCATATCCGACAAGTAAGGCAGTATCTCATCCTGCCGAAACCTGTAATGCGTGCCGTATTCTCTTACCTCCCATTGCCGGCCCGATTCAAGCTCCTCGAAGCACGGCATCCAATAGACCGGGCACGGCAAATCGAATATGGCCGCAAAGCCGTTCTTTTCGAGCGTGACGTTATATTCGAGTTTCGATGCCGTACTCATTTTGGGAGATCCCGTCCCGGCGTTCAGATAAATCCCGGCGCATTTAGCCTCAAAAAGCTCCGGGGCCTTTTTGCCCGCTATCGCAACGTCCCGGCTCGATCCCAGAATATTGATAATAACAGGTTCCGGCGACTTTCGCAGTACATCTAATACCATTTTGACGCCATAACGATCAACCGGCGAAGCTTCTTCCTGAACGTCACCGCGTGATTTCATCGGTACGCCGGACCCTACTGCAACAGGCACGTACGTACCGGTGATTAAGTTCATCTGCGCTACGG
The DNA here is from genome assembly GCA_964530105.1 of uncultured Pirellulales bacterium. Classification (GTDB taxonomy): domain Bacteria; phylum Planctomycetota; class Phycisphaerae; order Sedimentisphaerales; family Anaerobacaceae; genus JAFGPJ01. The sequence continues at coordinate 6,462 of CAZHBL010000277.1, forward strand.
CTGCAATATCGGGATTTCGTTCATTAGCATTCCCGGGCGGATGATCAATCAGAACACCTTTAAGATCGATATCGCCGCGGCGGGCCAGCGCATAGACACAGGCCAAATCCCAATGATCGTCAGGATCTATATGCGGCCGAAAAAGATCCGTCACGTGCAGCACCGGCGTCTTTTTCTTAACTTTCCCCAATTCATCGCCGTATGCAAGTCCCGGCCCAAGGACACTACCAACCAGCCCGGCAGCCGTCATACTCAAAACTGTGCGCCTATCAATATTTTCCACTTTGGTTTATCCCTCATAAAAAGAGCTTCTCTCGATTTTCGTATCTCGCATTACAATTACAAGCAAAATCCTACTTTAGGTCGTTTTTTCACCTCAGAGACCGCCGGGATCGCGGAGCGGCGTAGAAAATGAATCGCACTTCCGTAAGTCCCATAGGGGATGCCTTAAGGCAGGATGGCTAAGCTCACAATCCTATTTTTTCTTGCTCAAAAAGGCTGCGGCATCTACAATTGACGGCAGCGGATTGAACAGCTCTGAAGCGGCAACGACGTACTTTGTGCTTTCTTGCTTTATGCCGAGAGGCCTGGGATGTTATGGGATTTTAATAGGTGACTGTCCCGAATGGCATGAAGATAAGCAATTCTCATTGTAAGAGAGCCTCCCTCATCTCTGATCTGGGCTTGTTCAGCAGGGCATATTCTTTGGGCCTTCGTTTAACAGCTCGCGGTTCAATTCGATTGGGACGA
>CAZHBL010000278.1:0-7209 GCA_964530105.1 uncultured Pirellulales bacterium
ACATGTGCTTGACAGCAATGGGATTGACCGAGCCGCCGCGATGGTCGATATGCGTGCCGAGAAGGTTGACCCGGCCGGCCGAGCGGATAATGATAACGTTGCGGTCCGCCCCGTATCTCTCGGCGAATGCTCCGAGGCTGCACAGGCACATTCGGACCGCTTCGATCTTTAGATCGTCATTATCACCATAGATTTGACACAGCTTGCTGATAAAATCGCTTTTTTTATCTCTAATCAGATCAATCCAACTGCTGACGGGTTTCAGGCCACTGATTTCAAAAGGCATAAGCTTTCGTCCTCTACGATGTTTCCAAGCTCTTTACAGTCGAGATGAATGATATGAGATTTGCAGCCGGCAAGGCAAGATAAATCTCGCGCCGTTGTCGGCGTATATTTAAAGAGTGTATTTGACAGAGATATGAAAATCCTTTATAAGATGTTTTGTTGGAAACCGGATAAGAGAATGGACCGTAAAGTAAAGATTTCAAATGGCATAAAAATACGAGGACTTGTCGACCTCCAGGTCAATGGCTACAAGGGGGTGCATTTCTCCGATATTAACCTGACGCAGGACGATTTTATTCTTGCCTGCCGAGGCGTTTTCGAAGCCGACACTTCGGCATTTCTGCCGACAATGATCACGAGTCCGAAGGAAGTTTACGAGCATAACCTGCCTATCATGGCGGCTGTACTGCAGGAAGCCGAGTTTCGCGGCCGTCTCTTAGGCTTTCACATCGAGGGACCTTTTATCTCGGCACAAAATGGCACGCGGGGGGCGCACGATGCGCAGTGGATTTCGAAACCCGATGTGGACTATCTCAAACAGCTCATAGATTGGGCCGACAACCAGGTCAAGCTCCTTACGATTGCAGCCGACCTGGACGGAGCCGAAGAGCTTTGCCGCTATGCCGTTAGCCGTGGGATTGCAGTTTCGTTGGGACACCAAATGGCAGGAGATGCAGATTTAGCCCGGCTGGTGCAAGCCGGTGCCGTCTCATTGACCCATCTGGGCAACGGCGTGCCGGCAATGCTGCCCCGGCATGAAAATCCGATTTGGGCGGGACTGGGCAACGATGACCTTGTTGCGATGATAATCACCGAAGGCCATCATTTGCCGCCACCAGTACTGAAAACCATTATCAGAACCAAGGAACACAAGCGTTGCGTGGTCGTCAGTGATGCTTCATCACCTGCAGGCCTCCCGGCCGGTAAATACGAGGTTTTGGGTCATCAGGTTGTGCTGGAAGAAGACGGTCTGCTGCGCGATTTGACAACGGGGTATCTGGGCGGTTCGTCCGCGACAATGCTCCAATGTATGAACCACATGGCGTCCCTGGATATGGTAGGCACCGACGAGCTTCTTGCGATGGGATTCGATAATCCGCTGGCGCTGATCGGCCTGTGTCCGGATGATGTCGCACAGACTCGGGATATATGGTTTGACGAAGAGCATAAGATTTTCCGCCTCGAAAAATAAAGAATGGAAATTGCAGGCATACGGGATAAAGCATGCGTTTTAAATGCCTTATATTAAACGGTTTAGGCAACAGCGCGTGTCATTTACCAACCTTTTGGCTTTACAGGAACTTCCGAACTTGTTAGAATGCGTTCCTTACGTGGGAAAAACCCCCGGTGAAACCGGGGGCTAAATATAATATACGCAATACGAATACCGAGAATGGCTGGCAAAATAATTATCGACACCGAACGATGCAAAGGCTGTGGCTTATGCGTAGTGGTATGCCCGAAAAAAAGCATAGTCGTTTCCGAAAACTCAAACAGCATCGGCTACTTCCCCGCTAAGGCAAACAACAATGATTGCACGGGCTGCGGTGCCTGTGCGATTATATGCCCAGAGGCGATCATCGAAGTGCTTCGGGACGATTCCGGTAATGTCGAGATACTTATCGAACCTCGCGAAGAAGGCGAGCAAAGGCTTATCGAGGAAAAAAAGTGAACCCTGTTGCAGATCGTACAAGGAACAGGAATATGACAGAAGAATGGCAGACTTCCAAAGGTGCCGGCAAGAGGATTTTAATGTGTGGGAACGAAGCTCTTGCCGAGTCGGCGATCATAGCCGGCTGTGACGCCTATTTCGGCTATCCGATTACGCCGCAAAACGAAATTCCCGCCTATATGTCACGCAGAATGCCCGAGGAGGGTCGCGTTTTCGTGCAGACCGAGAGCGAGCTGGCGGCGATTAATATGGTATTCGGAGCTTCGGCTACGGGCAAAAGAGCGATGACAAGCTCATCCAGTCCCGGCATCAGCCTGATGCAGGAAGGAATCAGCTACCTGGCGGGGGCCGAGCTGCCGGCTGTTGTTGTTAATATCATGCGGGGCGGCCCGGGTCTTGGCAATATCGCGCCGTCACAGGCCGATTATTTTCAGGCGACTCGGGGCGGCGGACACGGTGATTATCGAACGGTCGTGCTTGGGCCGTCAGGTGTGCAGGAGATGGTCGATTGCATGCCGCTGGCCTTCGACTTAGCCGACCAGTATCGAATGCCTGTGATGGTCCTGGCCGACGGCATTCTGGGCCAAATGATGGAGCCGATAGTATTGGAGAAAAAGCAGGGCCGCGAACTGCCTGCTAAAGACTGGGCCTTGACCGGGGCCAAAAGAAGGAAGCAAAACATTGTTCGCTCATTGTGGCTTCCGGAAGGAGTGTTGGAAAAACTGAACTATAAACTGCGGGACAAGTATAAACAGATAGAACAAAATGAGGTGCTATGCGAGCAATACGAGATTGACGGTGCTGAAATCGTAGTAGTTGCCTATGGCGTGGCGGCAAGAATTGTTCGTAGTGCAGTCAGCAGGGCGAGAGAAGAAGGAATTAAGGCCGGTTGGATTCGCCCGATTACGCTGTGGCCGTTTCCAACCGAACAGGTAAGCAAAGCCGCGGATGAATTTCGGATTTTCCTGGTCGTTGAAATGAGCAACGGCCAAATGGTCGAAGATGTGAGACTGGCCGTAAACGGTAAATCGCCGGTCTTGTTTTACGGCCGGCCGGGCGGCGGTGTGCCAAACGTTGATGAAATCCTCGACAAAATCAAGCAATTGACTTTAAAACCAAAGGCGCAATGATGAAAACTGTATTTAAGAGAACGCCGACACTTAAGGATTGCCCAACGCATTACTGCCCCGGATGCGGGCATGGAATTGCTCACCGACTAATCGCCGAGGTAATCGATGAGCTGGACATACGTGATCGTACCATTGGCATCGCTCCGGTCGGATGCGCTGTCTTAGCGTATGATTATTTCGACATTGATATGGTCGAAGTGGCACACGGCAGACCTCCGGCGGTTGCGACGGGGATGAAAAGGACCAACCCGGACAAAATCATCTTCTCCTACCAGGGTGACGGTGACCTGGCGAGCATCGGGGCCGCTGAGATTTTGCATGCGGGACACCGGGGCGAGCAGATTACAGTTATCTTTATCAATAATGCCGTCTATGGAATGACCGGCGGGCAAATGGCCCCTACGACGATGCTCGGCCAAGTGACGGCAACGACTCCCAAGGGCCGATCGGCCACCGAACAGGGCTACCCGCTTCAAGTCTCTGAACTCCTGGCGACATTGCCAGGAACGATTTATATCGAACGCTGCGCACTGATCAATGTTGCCCATGTCCGTAAAACAAAGAAAGCAATCAAACACGCCTTCGAGCTGCAGCTTGAAGGCGCCCAGGGTTTGTCACTGGTGGAGGTGCTTTCACCTTGCCCGACGTACTGGCGGATGAGCCCGGCCAAAGCGATGGAATGGATTGAAAGTAATATGATGAAAGTCTTTCCTCTCGGACGATTGAAGGGTTGAAAATGGCTGCAAACGGGTATTGCGAGGAGATTATTATTGCCGGTTTCGGCGGACAGGGGATTATGCTGACCGGCAAGCTGCTCGCTCAGACGGCGATGATAGCCGGAAAAGAGGTGACTTATATGCCCTCTTACGGCGCCGAGGTTCGCGGCGGCACTGCGAATTGCATGGTGGTAATCTCGGAGAACGAAATCGCCTGCCCAGTTGTCGGCAAACCGGATTCACTGATTATCCTGAACAAGGCATCACTTAAGAAATTCGCTCCACGCCTCAAGAAAGGCGGCCTTCTTATAATGAATAGCTCTTTGATCGACGTTAATCCGGAACTGGATGATTCGATCGAAGTTGTTTCAGTGCCCGCCGATGAATTAGCCGTCGAATTGGGCAGTCCCAGGAGCGCCAATATGGTGGCGTTGGGTGCATACCTGCAAAAGCGAGGATACCTCACTCCGGATGCGGCGGCCCAGGCCCTGCCGGATGTTCTCGCCAGTCGGTACCATAAAACCCTACCGGTCAATATCAAAGCTCTGCACAAGGGAGGCGAATACGCCAGGAATCACAACCATGATTAAGCCCGGGAGGCCCGTCCATAAATGCTTTCGAGCAATGCAACAAGCAGGTCCGTGATGCGGTTTCCGGCACCGTTAACGGCAATTATGACGCAGCCATCGAACACTTCGAACGCTGTTGAGAAAGGATCGCCTTTTGCTCGTTTGATACTTCCGACTGGCCGGTAATATTTCATATAAGCTTCAGAATCGGCACCGGCGGCAACAGGCTGATTCAGGCACTTAAATGACTTGATTGATCGGTCTTCTTGTACTATAATACCCCGCATACGATAAATAACAGATATTTAACTTGATAACGGAAAGTTGAAATGGCCAAAAAATCAAATAACAGGAATTCCAAGGCAATCTGCAGTTTTTGCGGCAGGCCGGGAAGTCAGGCTGACACACTCATAGAGGGTCCGGATAAGGTCTTTATTTGTCCCGAATGTGTGGAACTATGCCATAATATAATCCGGCAGGATCGCAAACGGGGTACCAAGAGCGGCATCAGCTTAAAGGAAATGCCGAGACCCAAAGCAATTAAAGAATACATGGATCAATATGTCATAGGTCAGGAACACGCTAAAAAATATCTCTCGGTTGCAGTACATAATCACTATAAACGGCTGCTGCACAGCGACAGCAACGACAGCGACGTTGAGATAGACAAATCGAATGTCCTGCTCATTGGCCCGACTGGGTCTGGAAAAACACTGCTTGCCCGCACACTTGCCCGTGAGTTAGAGGTGCCGTTCGCAATATGTGACGCCACCACCGTTACCGAGGCGGGGTACGTCGGCGAAGACGTAGAGAATTTCCTGCTGCGGCTGCTGCAGGCCGCCGACTATGACATCGAAGCGGCACAGCGGGGCATCGTTTATGTTGACGAGATAGATAAAGTCGGCAAAACATCTCAGAATATTTCGATAACTCGTGATGTTTCCGGAGAAGGAGTCCAGCAGGCACTGCTGAAGATGCTCGAAGGGACTACCGCCAATATTCCGCCACAAGGCGGAAGAAAGCATCCGGAACAATCCTACATACAAATCGACACCACGCAGATACTTTTTATCTGCGGCGGAACTTTTGTGGGGCTGGAAAATATTATTAAAAAGCGGCTCGGCAAAAAAATGATTGGATTCGATTCGGAAATAGGCGGTAAAAGAGACGAAAAAGCCGAGTTCAGCGATATCCTGGACCAGGTTATTCCGGAAGATATCATCGAATATGGGATGATTCCCGAAATGGTCGGAAGACTTCCGGTCATCACGACACTCTCTGCTCTCGACGAAGCGGCGCTGATCGACATATTGACCAAGCCGAAAAACGCTTTGTGCAAACAGTATCAGAGATTTTTTGAGATGGAAAACGCCGATCTTGAATTTACAGAGGGAGCCTTGCATGCATTGGCAAAGAAAGCGCTCACGCGTGACACCGGTGCCAGAGCGCTGCGTTCAATTACCGAGGAACTCATGATTGATTTGATGTATCAACTACCGGAAGAACCCAAGCCGTCGAAGTACATCATCACTCGCGAAATCGTCGAACGTAAGACCGATTTATTCACGGCAAAACAAAAGGCAAAAAAAGAATCAGCATAAAGCGGAATTTACTCAAACCGGCAGGATTAGTCATGTGAATAAGGTTCGAGCACATAGGAATCGAACAATCACGCTTAGCCAAGCGGAAACAGCTCGGTACGGCAAGGATTTAATTCACATCTCTAAGCCTGCCCGGATGGAAGCTCTCAGCAATAAAATATTAAACCAGGACATATTTGACGTCCTTGATTTGTTGCCGGACGGCTTTGTTGACTTGCTGATACTGGATCCGCCCTACAATCTTACCAAGACCTTTACTTCGACTACTTTCAGAAAAAAGAGCATTACCAGGTACGCCGAATGGTTTGAGAACCTGCTGGTTAAATTGTTACCCACACTTAAACAAACGGCGTCGGTTTATGTCTGCTCGGAATGGTGTTCGTCGACAGCCGTTCATCTCGTGCTGGATAAGCTGCTGAAGGTAAGAAACCGGATTACATGGGAGAGGGAAAAAGGAAGGGGCGCAAAAAGGAACTGGAAAAACGCTTCGGAAGATATCTGGTTTGCGACGGTTTCAGATGACTATGTTTTCAACGTGGACAATTTGAAATTGAAGCGCAGAGTTCTCGCACCATACACCGACACGAACGGCGTCCCTAAGGATTGGCAGGAAACATCCGCCGGCCAGTTTCGACTGACCCACCCGTCGAATTTGTGGAACGATATCACGGTTCCATTCTGGTCAATGCCGGAGAACACGGACCACCCCACACAGAAGCCGGAAAAACTATTAGCCAAATTGATTCTGGCAAGCACAAACCAAGGTGACCTTGTATTTGACCCATTTATGGGTGTAGGAAGCAGTATTGTGACGGCTAAAAAGCTCGATCGTAAATTTATCGGAGTTGACATTGAAACAGGATACTGCCTGCTCGCAGCAAAACGCCTAAACCTGGCCGAGCTTGACGAAACGATTCAGGGATACCAAGATGGTGTGTTCTGGGAGAGAAACACGCTCAAAACGCAAAAAAAACGCCTAAAGAAAAACGCTGATTTATAGCATATTTTCAACGAGTCGATCTGAATCAAAGGCTGAATTTGTAGAATATTATTAGTCAATAGAGCTGTTGAAAAGCCGAGATTGCTATGTAACTCCGCTTCTAATAATTATGTAACGTCACGATTTAATTGTAATTACAAACAGCCCGAAAAATCGCAAGGAAAATATAAAATATAATGTTATACCTTAGTCAATAACCTTTCTTGATACAGACTTGTTAAGCTGTTATAGTCAAG
>CAZHBL010000279.1:0-5757 GCA_964530105.1 uncultured Pirellulales bacterium
AGTCATATGAAGTTGTTTGCCGGGAGGGATTTGTTTGCTGCTTGGTTTGTTCGAGGTTGCTGCCGAGCCTGCCGGGATTGAACTCTTTTTCTCGAAGCCGAGCTTTTCGCGAAGAAGGGACAACTGAGCGCTTAGATTTTTACTTGTCTTGGCCCCACGGCGTGCAAGGGCATCTTTTGTTAATTCGGTGGCTCCGTGGTCGAAAGCCGTGACCATAGTGAAAATGGATTCGATTCGCTTTAGTTTCGTTATTTTTGCTATATCGAGCAGGATATAACGTTCGCGCCGGCTTAACCCCATTCTTTTGGCATAATTAATAAATATCTTATTGGTGGCTTTTCGTTCTTTAACCTTGTTGTTATAGCCGGCTGCGATGAGCAGCACAGTCAATATAACTATGGCAATCACACTCAGTAATATAAACCAGTGTTGGTCTGTCGAGGCGTTGTCAAGCCGACGGGCGGCATGCCACCGATCAATCGGTGTCAATGCCAAAATAACAGCGTTCACCCCTGTGTTTATTACAGATGCGGTTACCATCTCAATTTTCCAAAGTTACTATCTAATTAGGTTTGTCAATTCTTTCAGGATATCATTTGCGACACTGATGGTTCTGGCGTTTGCCTGGAAGCCGTTTTGGGCCTGAATCATATTTACGAACTCGGTCGCCACATCGGCATTGGATTTTTCCAATGCTCCACCGTGGATCGAGCCTGCACCGCCGGTCATTGCCTGTGTGGCTAAGGCCCCGCCTGAGTTGGCCGAGATGTTGAAGTAACCATTACCCATGCTTTCCAGAGCTGACGGATTCTGGAATAATGCTATCTGAAGGGTAGCGATGTTTTTCTTGATACCGTTGGAGAAAACACCAATAAGGGTACCTTCATTATCGATCGAAACATTGGCAAGACTGCCTGCTTCATAGCCGTCCTGCTCCCGTACCACTGCGGTAGAGTTTCCGGCAAACTGTGTCAAGCCATTTAACTGACCTGCAGTACCCATGTTTACTGTTATGGTTTGTGGATTTGCGGTATCATTTGAAAACGTTATTGCTAGTTCAGCATTATCTGTACCGGTCAAGCCTGCATAAGAACCGTCACTTGCGTCAAAACTTATATCTTTAATGCGCCGATCGTCGAAAGTTATATCATAGATATTGCCGGTAATTGAGGTAAGTACCATATCCCATGTATTGGCAACATCTGTTCGGACAAACGCCCCGGAAAGAACATGTTTACCTCCCTGAGAGTCAAAAGCCGTAATATTAACACTTTTGACTTCCTCTCCGCCGACAGTCGCTATTTCGAAATACGACGGTTCAGTCCAGTCGGCTGTGCCGCCATTCGCAAACGCCAGCTTTATATCCGATTCGCTATATCCGCTATCGACATCGGTTACCATTATCCGGCCCTGGCTCAAAGTTGCCACCGCGTTGGTAGCACCAAGAACAGTATTTATATGATCGAGAAGGTTCCGCATGGTAGTGGTTGCGTCAACAGCAAGAGGGACGGCGTCATTCAGAAGAGTACCATCATGCTCAAAACCCGTAACGGTAATTGTGGCGCCAGCATATGTCCCGGCCGTAGTCTGGTCGAGGTCATCGAGTAAGGTGGCCTCTGTAGCCGTCGTTCCGTTATTGGTGGTATATGGCACATTCGATTTTAGCTCGTTGGTTTGTGCTGCAGGAAGTTGAGAATCGGCGCTCAGGTTACCGACTATACTTATTTCAGATGTTTGCTTTGCCGCCATCGCTACATCGTAAGGGACATGAATATTGCTGCTGCTGGCAGTCTGGAACCCATCACTTACACCTTCCGAGCCAATTCGCTGGACAAGGTAACCCGTGTTAGGGTCAACCAAATTCGAAGCTGCATCAACTGCAAATACTCCTGAACGTGAGTAGATGTTTTGCAAACCGTTATTCACTACAAAATAGCCTTCTCCCTCGATCGCCATATCCAGTGGGTTGCCTGTATTTACGATATTACCCTGGGCCATATTTGGAGATATACCGGTGACGCCGACACCACTGCCCATCTGCTGAGGGTTCGTGCCGCCGGTTGAAGCGGTGGGCTGCGATGCCTTCTTAATCGTTTCACTCAGCAAATCCCCGAATGTGATTCGACTGGACTTAAAAGCAGTCGTATTGACATTGGCCAGGTTGTTACCTGCTATATCAAGCATTTTTTGGTGGGCTTGCAATCCAGTAACTCCGGCTGACAATGCGAAACTCATTTTTGTTTCTCCTTATATTGAAACTTACAAATCTGAAATTAGTTTTTGACCGATATTACGCCTTCTAAAGCGACAGTGTGATTTGCGGTGACCAAAACTATCTGGCCATCCACATTATTGATTACTTCTTCAACGATGCCGCTTGTGATATCCTTGGTTCCAGTCTCGTCCTCCGATGCGAATGAGATCTCCTTGCCTATCAACGAGTTGGCGTAGTTACGTTCCGCGGTGGAAAGAACGCTTGCAAAGTTTGAATTCATCGATTCGAGCTGCTGCAGTTGTGAGAACTGCGCCAACTGGGAAGCCATTTCGTTATTATCCATCGGTTCAAGCGGATTCTGATTTTGCAGTTGTGTTATCAGAAGTTTCATGTAATCCAGCTGGATGCTGCTTGCAGTATTTATTACTGATGATGAATCCATAACTTTTACCACCTTTTCTTAAAGATTAAAATCCTATGAAGTTTCTTTCTTAATCCTGTTACAACTAATCGGTCCTGAATCACCATGCCGCATAAATGAGCAATCGTTGTGCCACATTAGAATTATAGTTGGTTCTGTTGTGCACAACTTCTTGTCAAAAAGAATGTTAGGTGAGTTAAAAAATTGAATGAATATTGAAATGACCTTTCTCCGAGATTTTAACAGAGGACATATTTTCCTATATACCAGAAAATTTTGCCGTATCAGTCGGGTAGAGGTATAAGGAATTGTTCTTGTTATGTTTTAACCGCATTGAATGCCTGCATGACGTCCCATAAGAATCAGCACTGTCTTGCTGCAAGTATTGCTTGGAAGTCTCGTATTTATCGAGGGGGGCTTAACACTGAATCATCCATGCTATGTCCCATAACATCATCGCATCATTTCAATAAGTATTTTGGTCCGACGGAAGTAGTGACATTATGGGCCCGTCCCATAAAAAAATTAAAGTTGTTTCCGACTGTCTGTCGATTTATGGCTTTGGGTTGACCACTTATTTGACTGGAATACCCACATAATTAAAACGACAGAGTAAGAGGTGCCGCTTATACTTTTAGAACGGACAAGTTTATTTAGAATTGTTGCAGTAAGCAAGGACTCCGAAATTCAACGGCTCGCTCAACAGTATGGCCGGGAAGTTTTTGGGGCCGATGACCTGACCGATGCTCTGGATATTGTTAAAACGGTAAGTCCGAATTTAATTCTTTTCGACCATCGGTTTAATCCGAGCCACATTCGCGAATTCCTGAATAAGGCCGATAAAAATATCATCGATGTTCCTGTGGTGGTGGTTGGCTGCGATGATAGCGATGCCGGATTATCTAACGAATTCATGCGGGTGGGGGCCTATGATTATTTACAGGGAAAGCAGGATTACAACAGGCTGGAGCAGATTATTTGCAGGATAAAGAATAATTTAAGAACTACAGACCCGGGCGCCAGAGACGAAAAAGGAAGTTTGAAATCCGTTTCCGATCAAAGCACGAGCCGTTTTTTCGCTGAGAGCCTGGCTGCCTCTGTCTCTATGGTCGGCAAAAGTTCTGCAATTATCAATACCCTCAAGATGACTAAGCTTGTTGCCGGGAGCCGGTGTAATCCGATTTTGATAGTCGGGGAAACAGGTACCGGTAAAGAGGTAGTAGCCAGGGCGATTCATACTCTTCGACATCCGAACGAGCAGTTTGTCGCGGTAAATTGTGCCGCTCTTACGGCAAATCTGCTTGAAAGTGAGCTTTTTGGTCACGTCAAAGGCTCCTTTACGGGGGCTGATCGCGAGAAGACGGGACTTTTGGAATTGGCAGGATCCGGCACGCTCCTGCTCGATGAAATTTCCGAGATGCCGATAGATTTACAGGCTAAATTATTGCGTGTGCTGCAGGAAAAAACTTTCCGGAAAGTCGGAGGCGTCAAAAATATTGTCTGCAAAGCCAGTATAATGGCATCGAGCAACCGCGATCTAAATAACGAGGTTCGGGCCAATCGTTTTCGGCGTGATCTTTATTATCGCTTGAATGTTGGTCCTATAACACTTGCCCCTCTTAGATCACCTGATCGAAGAGAAGATATCAGGCTTCTGGCCGAGTACTTTCTAAAGACATCAAACATCTGTCCGGAAAAACGCGATAAGGTAAAATCCCTGACCCAACTGGCAATCGAGGCTTTGGAGAAACACGATTGGCCCGGAAACGTTCGTGAGCTGAGTAATGTAATCGAAAGAGCGATTCTGCTGGAGACAACGGATAAGATCGGTCTAAGCGGAATTGTAATCGATCCATCTGAATGCAGTCAGGTATCGGGCAGCCCCACAGCTAACCTTATCAAAGGTTTTTCATTGGCAAAGGCCGAGCGCGAGTTGATTTCCCGGGCTCTGCAGGAAACAGGATGGCAAAAGACGCGGGCCGCCGCTCTTCTTGGCATAACCAGGGCAACTCTTTACGCCAAGGTCAAGCAGTACAATATAGAGAAGAATTCTTCTGCCGCAAAGAAATCCGTAAGCGTTAAAGAAGAGCAAAATGAATTTCCCGTTTCATCCTTGCATGATTCCGTAGCGATTTACTGATAAGGCTATAGCCTTCCGGCATTTGTCAGAAAATCTACCGGTTCGTATAGAATCCTGACATCTCATTTCATTACAAATAGCCTGATTTGACGAGATAGATTCATTTTTCGTATTAAATGCCCCGAAACACTCCTTACTGGCCACTTATAACAAGGTTGGCACAGTTATTGCAGTTCTCTGAAAAAGAGGTTGTGAAATACGCCCTCATATTTATGAACTGGTTCGAATTTCTCAGGGTGAAGTTGAAAACTATGGCGGCAGAAGAACAAAAAAATGTTCCCGATGAAGATAATACTTCCGAGGTGCGGTCGGACGGCGAAATTTTTACAGATGAAACTCATGAAGAGACACCTGATGCCGATATCGATCAATCGGATTTAGGTATCCGAGAGGAGCTTTCAGATTACGAACTTTTTGCCGGCGATGAGGATTTTTATAACCTCCTGGCAGAGTCCTCACGGGAGACACCAATTCAACAGCCTGTCGGCGAACGCCCGGAGCCCCAAAAATTTAATCAGTACAGGTTTCAACGTTTTTCAACCCTTCAGAAAATTCTTGCCGTCAGTATTATTGCTGTCATATCGATGCTTCTTTATGTATTATTGAAATCCCCTTCAGGGCTTGTTGCCGGTTCGGTGTCAATGCCCGCCGGTGAGTCGGCGCAGCCCACCGGGCGAGCGAACGTTTCCAGACCGTCTGCTGTTGGTTCCGAACAGGTAATGCAGGCGCAGATTCAAGTGCCGGAGCCTGTGCTTTCACCAACACAACCGCTTTCCTTAAAATTCGCCCGTGACTTTTATCTGCAAAAAGAATACAATAAAGCTTTTGCCGCCTATAAGGAGCTTCGGCAAGCTCTACCGGCGGGCGAGGAGCTGCTCAGAGATTTTCTTCAGTTGAAAATGGCTTTATGTGCGAAGCAAATCGCTGATTTCGAACAGTCGAGCCGTTTGTTGACAATGGTCTCTCAGAGCCGTTCGCCCG
>CAZHBL010000279.1:5857-7192 GCA_964530105.1 uncultured Pirellulales bacterium
TATCTGCCGGCGGCGACATCGCAGCAGATTGTCCTGACAGCAGCAGGCTGTGCCGGGTTGCTGGCATGTACGGAAGGAGATACCGGTCGGCAGAAAGTGACTATTTACGATCCGGCCGAATATTCATCTTTACGCCAGCACATCTCTTTTCTTAGTCAGCAGGGCATCTCGCTTTGGCAAAAATTCGTGCTGACATTTTACAGCGACCAGCGGCTGGGCAACGCTCATTTTTTAATGGGTCTCCTGCAATCTCAGATGGATCAGCCGATCGAGGCGATTGCGGAATATAAATTAGTGGCAAATCGTTTTTCGCAAGTGTCACTGGCTCCGTTCGCTTTATTGCATTCGAGCAAATTGAAGGCGAGTCTTCGTGACTATCCCGGCGCCCGGGAGGATTTGAAGCAGCTTGTCGAGCAGTATCCGGATGTCGAGATTTACGGACAGGCTTATCTGCGTCTGGCGGATGCCACAATGGAGGCGGGGCTTAATGCCGAAGCCGCACAGTTGTATCAAAGGGTATATAATTTCGGCTTGTCCGCGGAATCGAAGAGTGCTTCTGCCATCGGAGCCGCCGGGTGCCTGTATGAGACAAAAGAATATGAAGAAGCGGCGAAATGGCTGACTCGGTACATCGGTTTAGCCGGGAGTGACGAAAACAAAAACATGTACTCGGCCTATTTTCTGCTGGGACAGTCAAACCTGGCACTGGGAAAATATCAGCAGGCCTGTGATGCGTTTCAATATGCGCTGGAAGAGCAGAGTTCGCGGGAGCAATATGTCGAGGCGATCACATTGCTGGTGAAAAGTCATATAGAACAGGAGCATTTCGTCGAAGCGCTTGATACGCTGGAGAGCGTACGTTCGGTTGCATTGTCAAAGGAACAATCCGTAGAAATGCTGCTGCTCAAATGCAGAATTTTCCGGATGCTGGGACTTCTTGACACGGCGATTGTTACTCTGCGTGACAGGGCGGGATATATTTCCGATTCGCAGTTGAACGCGAAAATATCTTTTGAACTTGCTCAGTGCCATATTGCCAAAGGTAATCTGGAAAGCGCCCGCAGCGGCTTAAGTGAAATTCTCGGTGTCGTCGAACCCGGACCTTTGGCGCAACAAACCGCGATGGCGCTGGCCGAGGTATGTCTAAAACTCGAACGAGGTTCGCAAGCCGTTTCGGTTTGCCTGCAGCTTCTGGAGTCGGATGTGTCCGAGCGGACCAAACAGGAAATCCTGAGAATGCTCGCAGAGGCTTATAACCAACAGGAAAATTATGACAAAGCGACATTAGCTCTTTCAGGTCAATGGAAGTGAAAATGAAAAACAGCAATAAAAAAT
>CAZHBL010000280.1:0-7187 GCA_964530105.1 uncultured Pirellulales bacterium
TGCCGGCGGCTTTTCTCAAACATCCGAAGGGAATTCGTGACATCGAAGAATGGTATATCAGCACGGTCTCGCGAAGACAATATATCAAAGAAGTGTTCGCCGGCCAGGCCGAAATCGCAGTTAAAAATCTCGAACGGATTCACCAGGCCCTCGGCGACAGGGTACATGTAGTCTGGCTCGATGGTACGGACCTTGCCGCCCAGAACACGTTGTTCTGCAGCCCGAATACTTACCGGGAGTTGTACCTGCCGTTCAGCAAAAAGCTCAACGACTGGATTCACGCCCATACGAAATGGAAATCAATGAAGCACTGCTGCGGCGGCTGCGAGCTGCTTATCGAAGGTTTCATCGAGGCGGGTTTCGACGTGCTCAATCCCGTCCAGACCTCCGCAGTGGGGATGGATCCGCAGGGACTCGTGGACAAGTACGGCGGCAGAATCGTTTTCTGGGGCGGCGGCGTTGATACACAGAAAATCCTGCCCTTCGGTACTCCCGACCAGGTCCGGCGGCAGGTGACCGAACGCCAGCGAATATTCAACCAAAAGAACGGATTCGTCTTTGCAACAATACACAACATCCAGTGCAATACGCCAACGGAAAACGTGCTGGCCATGTTCGAGGCGTTGGGCCGGAGTGTTTCGTGAAGCAAGACCGAATCTCCTATGCAAATAGAAGGCGGTAATCGGACTGAGAAAGGAATCATAAAATGCTGAAACGAGCGTTACTTATTATTTTCGTGGCGTCATTGTTTGCTCTTGCTGGCTGCGGCCAGGATGCGTTTGACCAAGTCGGACAGCAGGAAATGCCGGAACCCGGCGGAAGGCTCGTCATCGACTTAAACGGGATGTGGGAAATCGCCGAGGGCGGCATGGATTCGACCCCGGCCGTTTTCGAGCGGAAGGTCCCGGTGCCGGGGCTTGTCGATATGGCCGAGCCCGCATTCGACACGTGGCGAGGCCGTCCCGGCCTTGCGTCCCGCCGGCATCTTGCCGGCGACAGGGAACAAGGGCAAGATGCCCTCGCCACGCAGGCGTTCTGGTATCGCCGAACATTTACCCTGGATAAAGCCGTTCCGGAAGTGGCAATTTTAAACATTTATAAGGCAAAGTATGGCACGAAAGTATTGCTTAACGGCAACCTCGTCGGCGAGCATTTACCGTGTTTTACGCCGGCATTGCTTGATGTAAGACCGTTCCTAAAAGCTGCCGGGCAGCAGAATGAGTTGATTGTTCGTGTCGGCGCCGACCGCGAATCGCTGCCGGAGGGTATGCCGACCGGCTGGGACTTCGAGAAATATCTCTACATCCCCGGCATATATGACTCGGTCGAGCTGATTCTGACCGGCGGTCCGTATATCGAACGAGTCCAGACAGTACCCGACATCGAGCAAAGCAAAGTTAAAGTCGTCGCGGAAGTTGAAAATATCGATGCGCGTGAGTTCTTCGATTTACAGTTTCGATTGATAGAAGCAAGTACCGGCAGAAATGTCGAAAGCGGTGCCGTGGGAATCGCCGACGCAGCCGGAAAACAGAAGCTTACCGTGAGCTTCGAGATTCCCATCAAGGATTGTAATCTGTGGACTCCGGAAGATCCGTTCCTGTATGAGTTGAAGTTAGCTACCGAAGGGGACGATACGAATGTTCGTTTTGGTATGAGGTCGTTCCGATTCGACAAAGAGAGCGGCAGGGCCGTCCTGAACGGAAGAACTTATTTCATGAGAGGAACCAACGTCTGTGTCTACCGATTCTTCGAAGACGCCGATCGTGGTGACAAGCCCTGGCGGGCCGAGTGGGTGAGAAACCTGCATCGAAAATTCAAGAGCATGAACTGGAATTCTATCCGCTACTGCATCGGATTTCCGCCGGACATCTGGTACGACATCGCAGATGAGGAAGGCTTTTTGATTCAGGATGAGTTTCCCATCTGGCTGCTGAGCGAAGCGCCTGAAAAACCTGTCGCCGAGAAGATCGTCCCGGAATATACCGAATGGATGCAGGAGCGGTGGAACCATCCGTGTGTTGTCATCTGGGACGGTCAGAACGAAAGTGTAACTGAAGAAACCGGTAAGGCCATCGCCGCCGTGCGGCATCTGGATTTATCGAACCGCCCGTGGAACAACGGCTGGGCCGAGCCCCAGAATCCGAACGACTGCGTCGAATCTCATCCGTACCTCTTCAGCAGGTTTTTCAATCCATCCTGGAGCCGGACGGATTTCAACGGCCTCAAGGACATGGTAAATGTCTCGAGTGTCCCCAGTTTGCGAGATGCCCAACGCAAGCTCGATGTACCCATTATAATCAATGAGTATGGCTGGTTGTGGCTTAATCGCGACGGGACGCCCACTTGTTTGACGGCGAAAGTCTATGAAAAGCTGCTGGGACCTGACTCCACGACTGAACAGCGACGCCTGCTGTATGCAAAGTACCTGGCGGCGCTGACGGAATTTTGGCGCTGCGGCAGAAAATGTGCCGGCGTTCTGCACTTTTGTGGTCTGGGTTATTCACGCCCCGGTGATAAACCACGCCCTGAAGGCGGTGCTACAAGCGACCATTTCATCGACCTGGACAAGCTCACCTTTGAGCCTAACTTCGAGCGGTATGTTCGCGATGCCTTTTCCCCTGTAGGATTAATGATTGATTTCTGGGCCGAACAGCTTGACGCCGGCTCGCAGCAGAAATTCAATGTAGTGCTGATTAATGACCTGCCCATGCTCTTTGAAGGACCCGTCCGGCTTGCCATCGAGAGGGACGGAGCAACTGTGACCGAAAAATCAGAGAATTGCCGAATCGACGGCTTCGGCAGAATAGTTCTGGCTTTCGAGACGGAGATTCCGAAAGAAGAGGGTCAATACCAACTCGTTGCAGAATTAACCCGAGCCGACGGCACTCGAGTCCACAGCCTGAGGGATTTCAAAGTTATGGCGAGCCAAGAGTAAGCAAGGCGCTAACCGATCAGAAGAAAGGAGAAAACCACCAATGAATAATTCCTCTCATTCACGTCGTAACTTTTTAAAAACGGCTGGTTTTTACGCATCAAGCTTTGCCCTTGTGGGATGTCGGACCGGTTCTCGAATCGCCCGAGACAAAACAACCGGCGAAAAACCCAATATACTTTGGGTTACATGCGAAGACATCAGCCCCTGTCTTGGCTGCTACGGCGATAAAGTTGCCATCACGCCGCACCTCGATGACTTGGCAGCCGAGGGCATACGATACACCAAGGCGTTTGCGACCGCTCCGGTCTGCGCGCCGTCCCGCTCGTGCCTGATCACGGGTGTGTATGCCACGTCACTTGGGACCCAGCATCTGCGCTCCGAGGTCGAAATACCTGAAAAGATCAAGTGCTTCCCCGAATATCTCCGAGAGGTGGATTACTACTGCTCGAACAATTACAAGAAGGACTACAACTTCATCGACGTCAACGTCTGGGACGAATCGTCTCACGAGGCCCACTGGCGCAAACGCCGGCCCGGACAGCCCTTCTTTAGCGTTTTTAACTTTGTCTCCACACACCAGGGACAGATTAACGGTTCCGACGAGGAATTTGAAAAGAATTACGGCTCGAAGCTCGAACCAGCCGAGCGTCACGATCCGGCTAAAATCCCGCTGCCGCCGTACTATCCCGATACTCCGTTCGTGAGGAAAATCTGGACACGCTATTACGATTTGATAACCTTTATGGACAAGCAGGTCGGCGATATACTCGGCCAGCTTGAAGCCGACGGCCTGGCCGACAATACAATCGTCTTCTTTTTCGCGGACCATGGTCTGGGAATTCCCAGATTTAAAAGAACGCTCTACGATTCGGGTCTGCACGTCCCGCTCATTGTCCGCTTCCCCGAACGTTATCAGCATCTGTTGCCGTGCAGGCCGGGCGAAAAAATCGACAGCTTAGTCAGCTTCGTCGATTTTGCCCCGACCGTATTGAGTCTTACAGGGTTGCCGGTCCCGGATTATATGCAGGGAAGAGCGGTGCTCGGTGATCAGGCCAAACCGCCGCGAAAATATATTTTTGGGGCTTCAAGCCGGGTTGACGAGGCATACGAATGTTCTCGCTGCGTACGTGATGAGCGTTACAAGTACATCCGAAATTATTTTCCTCACCTGCCTTATATCCAGCCGAGTCAGTATTGTGACCAGGCGGAGATTATGCAGGAGTTGCGTCGAGCTGTTGCCGAAGAGAAGCTTTCGCCGGCGCAGAAGCTGCTCTGGGCGCCGACCAAGCCCGTTGAGGAGCTTTATGATACTCTGGCCGATCCGCATGAGATAAACAATCTCATCGGGCATCCGGGAAAAAAGGCTGTTCTTGATAGGCTGCGTAAAACTCTTCACACCTGGATGCTTCAGACGTATGACACGGGCCTTTTGTCGGAAGCGGAAATGCACATTCGTTCTGAAGGTTCGACGCCGTACACGATAGCTCGTGACGCTCGCAAATATCCACTCCAGCGTATCCTTGCCGCCGCCGATTTGGTGGGCAAAGGCCCCCGGAACATTCCAAAGCTTATCGGGTTGCTTGGCGATTCGGACAGCGCCGTGCGTTATTGGGCCGTGATAGCACTGGACGCATTAGGCCCGCAGGCTCACCAGGCGACCGGGGCGCTCGCAGGCGTGCTTAAAGATACAAGTCCGAATGTTCGATTTGCCGCCGCGGGAGTTTTATGCCGGATGGGTCAATGTGAGGAGGCACTCGGTGTTCTGGCAGATGGATTGACAGAAAAGCGGGAGGAGACGGTTTTGTATGCGGCCAGGGAAATTGAGCGCATCGGCACCGCGGTTGCTCCAATCATCGAGCAGATCCGCGAAGCTAAGGCCGGATGTGAAAATCCTGACGGCAGCTATAAGAATAATAATCATGCGATGTTCATTGATTGGGCGCTGAAATACGCACTTGAGAACTGTTCACAACAATCTGATCAACCTCAGTGACAAATGGAGCGACAATGCCTAATGACGAAAAGGCAAGAGGTTTGTACGTGGCGCGTATTTGTATAGTGGCGGCCCTGGGCGGGCTTTTGTTCGGCTACGATACGGGTGTGATTGCCGGGGCAATAGGTTTTTTGGAGACCCATTTCAACCTTGACCCGAGCTTTCAAAAAGGCTGGGTGGCGGCCAGCGCGTTAATCGGCTGCACGATAGGTGTTTCAATCGCCGGGTTGCTGAGTGACTTCTTAGGCAGGAAAAGGACGCTCATCGTCGCGGCGATTCTGTTTTTCATCTCGGCGGTCGGAACGGCATTACCGAAGAACATCACCATGTTTGTGATTTTCAGAATCATCGGCGGCGTCGGAGTCGGGGCCGCATCGATCACTTCGCCGATGTATATCGCCGAGATATCGCCCGCCCGCATCCGGGGGCGGATGGTATCGGTCAACCAATTCGCAATCGTGACAGGTTTTCTCGTTGTGTATCTTGTTAATTATTTTATTGCTCTACAGGGTACCGAGGCCTGGAATGTTGCGTACGGCTGGCGATGGATGTTCGGCTCGGAGGCGCTACCGGCACTGCTGTTGCTGTCGCTTCTTTTTCTTGTGCCTGAAAGTCCTCGCTGGCTAACGAAATACGGCAGGCACGAAAAGGCCCTTGCGGTGCTTTCACGAGTGGGAGACCCGGCACATGCAGAGCGACAATTGGAATCCATCAAGGATGCTATTGCACACGAGAGCGGCTCGCTGGCCCAGTTGCTAAAGCCGGGAATGAGAATCGTGCTCGTGATTGGAATTGTGCTGGCCGTCCTGCAGCAGGTAACGGGCATCAACGTCTTTTTGTATTTTGGCACAGAGATTTTCAAGAAGATGGGCTCGGGCACCAACGCCGCACTGCTCAAGGAAGTAATCGTCGGGGCGGTGAACCTGACTTTTACGGTGATTGCCATCTGGACGGTTGATCGTCTCGGAAGAAAGCCTCTGATGCTTATCGGCTCGGCGGGGATGGGAATCTGTCTGGCGTCCATGGGCTTTGCCGGCTACCTGCAGCAGACGTCGGGCATGTGGCTGTTGATTTTTATTCTCGGGTATATCGCGTGCTTTGCCCTTTCGGTGGGGCCGGTGACGTGGGTGATTCTTTCGGAGATATTCCCGACGCGGATTCGCGGGCGTGCAATGGGAGTAGCAACGGTGTTTCTATGGCTGGCAAACTATGTCGTGACGCAAACTTTCACAATGATGGATGAGAACCCATGGCTGATTGAGAAGTTTCATCGAGGTTTTCCGTTTTGGATTTACGGCATTTTTTGCGTTTGCCTGCTGGTCTTCGTCTGGCGATTTGTGCCGGAAACAAAGGGCAAGACACTCGAAGAGATAGAAAAATACTGGTTTAAAGAAAATTAAAGGTCTAAAATTAAAGTGGTAAGGGCGGTTCGCGAACCGCCCCTGTTTATGGATTTTCCAAAACATTTGACAATTTCGAGACATACGATAACAATCGTGCCGCGATACGCTGAGACCGATAAGGGGGGTGTGGTTCATCACAGCGTTTATCCGGTATGGTTTGAGATGGGGCGGACGGAGCTTTTGCGAGCGAACAGTGTGGCGTATAAAGACCTTGAGGCGGCTGGCGTGTTCTTTGTTGTTGCCCAGTTGAATATCAAGTTTCGCCGGCCCGCGCAATATGATGAGCAGCTCCTTCTGGAAACTTCGTGCTCGGTGGTTTCAGCCGCCAAGGTCGAGCATAAATATAAACTTTTACGTTGCAGTGATGGTGTAATACTGGCCGAGGGCGACAGTGTGCTGGCCTGCGTAAATGAGAAAGGTAAGGTTCGGCGCGTGCCTGAATTCATGTATCCGGAGCATAGATAACGTAGTTTAAATTTCAGATTTCAATTTGACAAACGGTCTTCAATAAACGACAATCGCTCTATGATTACTGAGAAAAAAGAGTATTGTGGTCTTTTCGGCATATTTGGCGACGCCGATGCGGTGCAAAAGACGTATTTCGGTCTGCACAGCCTGCAACACCGTGGCCAGGAATCGGCAGGTATAGCATCGAGTGATGGTGATTCTTTGCATTGCTATGCCGGTATGGGCACGGTCAGGCGTGTATTCCGTTCCAGATGGGATATTTTTAAGAAGTTACCCGGGCGAACTGCTATCGGTCACGTTCGTTATTCGACAACTGGTGCCAGCAGGGCGGTTAACTGCCAGCCGCTTATGGCCGAGTATTCCCAGGGTCAGGTGGCGGTGGCTCATA
>CAZHBL010000281.1:0-7097 GCA_964530105.1 uncultured Pirellulales bacterium
TAGAGAACCCGGACAATATTTCAAAAACGGTTCTTGCCAAGGGGCTTGACGCCGGTACGGCTTATGAGATTTTATCCATTGATATTGCCGATGTCGATGTAGGCGAGAACATCGGCGCCCAACTGCAGGCCGCCCAGGCTGAAGCCGATATGCGAAGAGCAAAGGCCGAGGCCGAAAAACGCCGGGCTATGGCTGTGGCACGCGAGCAGGAAATGCGGGCACTCGTAGTTGAAAATGAAGCAAAAGTGCCATTGGCTATGGCAGAGGCCTTCAAGAAGGGCTATCTCGGCGTCATGGATTATTATAGAATGAAGAATGTCATGGCTGATACCTCAATGCGAGATTCCATCGCAAAGCCCAAGAAGAAAGAATAGTCTCGATATTCATAAAAGTGAAAAGTATGGATGACCTTCTGTTACAAATAATCCTGGCGCGCCGAAACGATGATACTGAAGGCTGGATGAACATTCTGATCGTTGTAGTTCTCGCGGTCTTCTGGGCGATTGGAGGTTTTGTCAAAGCGAAATCGAGAAAGCCCAAAACTCAGGACGAACAAATGCCCGGTAAACCTATCCGCAAACCAACGGCATATAGCAGCCAGGCACGTGAACAAATGCTAAGACAGCTACCAGGTCCTGTTGGTTCTGAACAAGGCCAACGCCAACAGCCTCGCACGGTCGCGCAAAAACCGCGTATGAAGTTCGCCGATCTCCAGGCTGCTGTCCGAAAATTTGCCGTCGAAGCCGAACAGGCTTTCCAGTCTCAATCCGGTAAAAAGATACCGGAGCTTAAACCGGTATTAACGGAGCCGCAAAATCCCCCCAAGACCGTCAAACTCACGGAGACTACAGATAAAACTGCCAAAAGACTGCAAGATAATTTGGTTTCTGAACCGGCACAAATGCCCGAGTCGGAATATCTCTCCGAACTTCTCGCGGATTATGCTGATCCTGAAGAGCTAAGAAGGGCGATCCTGCATTACGAAATCCTCGGTAAGCCTTTGTCGCTGCGTGATTACCCATAATTTCTTATCGGACTTTGTGCCTCCTGCAGAAAAGCACGTGTTCAATCGATATGGTTATGACCATCTTCGGGCCCAGTCAATTAATTATAACCGCCGTGGAAGTAATTGTGTATGCAACCGGCATGAAGAATACAGCTATAAACAAATATGACGGGGAACAAAGGAAACAAGCAATACGCGAACGATTATGCTATTAATCTTCTATGCTATTAATCTTTGCTTCAGCCTCGAAAGTTTTCTACGAGATGCAACGCAGCATGAGAAATATAATTACACCAAAGGCAATCGTCATCGCCCAAACTAAAATGATCCGTGTACAGAAAATCTTTGAATCTCACCGGCCATAAAGAAAATTCCTGTCTAACCAATAATAACTTCGATTTTCATAGTCCTATAATATATGTTATGTTTCATTCAACCCTGATTTTCAGGCGGCAAGCGTGTTTTTGTATTTTAGGCTCCTTCCTGCGTCTTTTCCCGGCCTGCGGTTAAAATTGGTTTTCGGTGCTAATTGCCTGGTTGGCTGTGTCTGTAAGATTGTCCCACATGGCAGTCGCCCTGTCTAACAGGCCCAGGTTCTGCAGAATGATTGAGATGTTGACCGTTGAATCGTGACATGCAAAATTTCTCTCAAGGTGATGCTCGAGGTTGATTAAGGACGATGCAAACTTTACCCTATCGCAATATAACAAGGCAGTCTGATAGTGCAGTTGCAGCGTGTCCTTATCGAGACAATCGGAGCTGGTCAGTTGATGCAGTGCCTCAGTTTTACAGCCTGTTTCATACAGGCAGATTGCTAATTTGCTTCTGGCTCTTGTATAAGCCGGGTTGATTTCTAAAGCGGTTCGAAACGATTCAATTGCATGCTTCATCTTTCCAACGTTCATCATAAGGACGCCGAACCTGTAGTGCAAATCCGGATTTTGCGGACGAAGCGCGATATGCTGGCAGTGAGCGGCAATTACCGCTTCGGTCAGAGTGTTATAATCCTCTTTATAATCATACGGCAGGTTTTCTTTAAGACCGTCCTTGAGTCGCAGTGTAGCCGTTTCCGTGAATAATAACGAGCTGTTAGGCTGAATCGCCGCAGCCAGCGATAACGTGCCCAGGGCGTCTGAAGTGCTGCCAAATGATTTCTGGGCAATTGCCAGGCCAATGTAGGCTTCGACGATGTTGTCATTGATTTCAACCGCCCTGTTGAACTGTTGTGCGGCAAGATGATCCTGTTCCACTTGCAGGTATTGTGTCCCGAGTTTGATAGTAGCCTCAAGGAAATCCGGGCAGACCTGAAGGGCATGCTCGTATTGCTCGATGGCGTCCGATGTGGAGCCGATCATGCGAAGAACGTCCGCATGCCTCATAAGTAAATCAGGTTTGTCCGGCTGGGCCTGTAACAGGTCCTCAACACACTCCAGAGCCTCGTAAAGCTGCCCCTCGGCGATTAGCCGTTCTATATTCTCATCCTGCACCTGGAAATTGTCCGGATGAATCAAAATCGCAGTGTTAAATGTTTCGACAGCCTGAGCATGCCGGCCAGTGACAATATACAGATGCCCAAGCGAAATCAGTGCCGAGATATCATCGGGGTATTCATTCTTCAGAAGCTCATATTGCTGGATGGTTTTCTCCAATTGACCATTCTTAAAGTAAATGGCTGCCAGCCGCTGTGCGGGAAGCTGCAAATAGTTTTTGAACTTCAGACAGTCCTGGTAGAACTCCACGGCTTGAGACTCTTTGCCGAGCCGCTCATAACAATACCCGAGAGCATAGAGAGCCATCGTATTGTTCGGCTGGCGCATATAAACTGAATTGAGTTCCTTGATAGCCTCTTGCAGTTGGCCGTTATGCAGAAAAATCGCTGCCGCCGCCAGCCGGCCGTGAGTACAGGAAGGATTTTCGAAGAGATACATCCGCAGTTGCTCGGCGGCGGCATCCAGCTTCATGGCATGCATCAGCTCGATCATCTCTTTCAACTGCTTGTGTCGAGGTGATTCGCTGTCCTCCACAGGAAGTCTAACCGCATTTAACCAGTGCCATATTAAATCAGCAGTGTCGACCGTTATCGCCCTGCCGAGAATTTCCAATAATCGACTCATACACCACCCGCACCCAGTTTTTATCTTTTGATTTGCAATAATGATTGTGGATTTGAGTCTCCACCAGCCTCCAATCACAATCAAGGTATCGACAATAGATGAGGGCGGATTAACCCCAGTTTTGACAATTAGTCACTTGAAGTGCCATTTTGCTGTTTCGCTGTGGGGATTGTGCGTTATGTGCCGGTTGTTACGATTCTTAAATCGGATTATCGGGTTCAGATTGTGCCATTTGTACCTGTTTTTCTATCTCGTTCAAATACGCCAGAGTGCGTTCGAGCTTATCGGTCAGGTGTTTCAATTTCAGCATGGTTTTTACACGGGTCAAAAGCTCCAGCTTATTCACGGGCTTGCTTAGAAAGTCATCCGTGCCCGAATCTATGCCGCGTTCGATATCGCCGAATTCATTTAATGCCGTAACCATAATGACGGGTATATCGCTGGTTTTGGGGTCGTTTTTGATTCTTCTGCAGACTTCGAAGCCGCTCATCTTAGGCATCATTACATCCAGCAGAATCAAATCGGGAGGATTTTTAGCGATAATTTCCAACGCATCCGGCCCATCGTGCGCGGGGACCGCCCGGCAGTCCACGTCCTCAAGATATGCCTGCAGCAATTCGCGATTCTGCTGATTGTCATCGACTACCAGCACTACAGGTGTCGTATCCTGCTTTTTACCAGTTTTAGCCTTGCTCATATAAAATGCTCCTGTTCGAATCGGTAAAGCGATTTTCGTCATCAAAATATATTTCACCTGCGTTTTGGATTAAGTTCGGCCCGCTATTTCTGCAATGCGCGTAAAACAGCCGTACAAAAGGCGGGCAAATCATCCGGCTTGCGTGCCGTAATCAAGTTGCCGTCTACTATGCATTCGGCATCTACGTACTCGGCGCCGGCATTGATAATGTCGTCTTTTATCGCCATGAAACAAGTCGCCTTCTTGCCCTTATAAATCTTTGTGCTGCACAACAGCCATCCGCCGTGGCAAATTGCTGCGATCACCCTGCCGGCGTCAACCATATCGTTTGCGAACTTTATGACATCAGCGCTTCTTCGCATAAAATCCGGAGCGAATCCGCCCGGCACAAGCATACAGTCATAATCGCCAGCGTCAGCTTCTTCCGTCGCAATCTCAGATACACACGGATAGCCTTCCTTCGAATGATATTCTTTTTTTGCCTCGGCCGCAACCAAATTGCACTGAAGGCCCGCCTCCAAAAACCGGTAGTACGGATACCAGACTTCGAGAACCTGATACAGTTCGTCGACTAAAATAGCCACTTTTTTCACTGCCATATTTTTGCTACTCCTTATCTATTGTTTCAGTGCCCTGCTGGATCCAGGCGAGATTGAAGACGTAGTGTTGTTTGCTGCTGATCAGGTGAACGAGGCCGTCGGGAGTCTGGGTCGCCGCCAGGTATCCTCTCGGCTCGGCATGGGTCGGGTCCATGGTGAATCTGCCCGTGTTGCCACCCCCGTCAAGGTCTCTTGCGGGGCCGCCGTCGGTGAGCAACCTTTTTACAGGCCAGGTTTTGCCTTCATCGAACGACAAGGCTGCAAACATGCCGAAGACCCGGCGTTCTCTGCCGTAGGAATCTTTTAGTTTCATCCCCGTATTACGGTTTGTGAAACTCACGAGTAGGATAGGCCCTTCCAGCAGCCGCCTGAGGACGAGTCTTTGCCCGCCGCCGAGCGGAGGAAACTCGCTGGCAGAATATGTCCAGTTTATGCCCATATCTTTAGAGATGCTCATCGGCATCTTTCCGTTAATGCTGTTGCCGCGTCCCAGAGCCATCAGGCTGCCGTCCCTGAGCTGCATCACGCCGGCGTGAATCCCGGCGACCCAAGCGCCGGTATCACCCGCAGCAAACTTCGGCGCCGGTCTGTCGGCGCCCGCGTCGGTCCAGGTTTCGCCTCCGTCGCGGCTGATGTGCACGGCCGTGCCGCCGTTGCCCCCTGTCACTGCATCACAAGGCAGGACAAGGTAGCCCTCGCGCGTTCGAAATACCGATTCGACGGGCATGTGACGCAGCCCGTGCTCGGGATTGATCAATCGGGCCTTCGACCACGTGGCGCCGTTATCGGTCGAAAGTCGCATCACAGTAGCGAGATTGCCCCACGTGGCGGCTGCCGACAGACCGTTAAAGTGATATATGGTGTCTTTGCCGTCGAACCAGAACGCCGGAGCATGATCGTTGCGATCCGGCGCATTCCAGAAAACCGAGGCCGGCTCCCACTGCTCGGTGCCGTATCGCAGGCGGCTTGCCAGGATGGTCAATTCACGCCCCGGTTCATCCCGGCATGAATACCAGATCGCCAACAGATCGCCGTTGGGGCAGTCAACCAGTGCCGGGTCGTGATTGTGCTCGGAGTACATCGGGCCATCGGACTCGGGCGGGATTTTGACATATTCGACAGGCCCTTTGAAGTAAGGCTTATTCGGGTCGGGACCGTTTGTCCAGTCCGGCTGAAAGTCCTGATTCACATTGCGTGCATACAATGCCGGCTCAGGACTCTCAAGCGGTTCGGTCTTTGGCATATCGCCGGCTACTACACGAAAACCTATCAGCCAGCTTTTATCGTCCGGCAGTGCGCCAAGCCGGTTCGCAGAGCGAAGAAACGATATTTGTGTGCTGTGACTGCCGCCCCGAGTGACCTTGAAATTACCATCAGCCCGACCTACCGGATCCGTCTGTTCGGATTGTTCATAGGGGCCATACCAGTCGTAGCACCATTCCTCGACGTTGCCGTGCATATCGAAAAGCCCCCACGGATTCGCCTCGGTTTGTCCGACGGTCAGCAGCAGAGGTTTTACACTGCTTCGTTGACGTGCGGGATCAGGAAACCAGCTCATGCGAGCGTTCTTGTAAAATTCCCCGGGCAAAGTATCGCCGGTGTGGTAAGCTGTCTCCGTACCGGCCCGGCAGGCATACTCCCACTCGGCTTCGGTCGGCAGCCGGTAAGGCTTGTCTTCCTTCTCAGAGAGCCATTTGCAGAATTCCACTGCCTCATGCCAGCTCACAAAAACTACCGCCTCATCGCTTTGTTTGGAAAAACCGAGCTTACCGCGAAGCACGCGATGTTCGGGATCAAACTGCTCATACTGTGCGTTGCTGACCTCAGTCACAGAGATGCCGAAAGATTGTGTAATGTTCACTTTGTGGACGGGTCGCTCGTCCCAATCGCCGCCCTTTTTCTGCCCCATCAAAAATGATCCGGGCCGGATGCAAACAAATTTCATGCCGACAGAGTTGATGAATGTCCCGGAATCTTGTGCCGAATTCAATGCCGCCGTGCTGTATAAGGGGCATAATACCGTCACAAGAATGATTAGAAATATTGCCGGCCATCTGTTTACTATCATTGCGTAACCTTTCAAATTGTCTGGTTGCTGTTATCCTCGATAAACTGTCGGATTTGCGGTTTGACATATATTTGCTCGACATCCACCACTTTCGATACCGCCTCGGCACACATTGTTGCAGAAACGGCCGACGAAGCCTGGGTATCTACAAAAAAAATATGCTGGCCCTTGATCGAACAAAGTCCCCCGCCGCTACCGCCAAGAGGTTCGTTGCGGATTGTCACGCCGTTTGCCTCCAAAAGCGCCAAAAGCTCGTCTAAAATATTCTGTTCGTTCATTGCACAAGTGTCATTTTATATCGGTCAAGGTTCAAGAAAAAACGCATCAAAAGTCGATATACCTCAATAGGTATCAAATTTTATCGTAGGAACAGAAAATTGGCAAGTATTACGGAAAAACGCCTGTCGCTGCACAAAAGTGTAGAAGTCCAGAAACTTCAAAATGAGGCCTTAAAATCTCAGCTGATCGGGCTCCAGCATCTAGCCAATATAGGCACCGTCAGCCATATGATAGCCCACGAGATGAATAACCTGCTGACACCTTTGAAAAGCTATGCTACGTTCGCATTGGACAACCCGGACGACAGAGCACTTACGGAAAAAGCTCTTCAAAA
>CAZHBL010000282.1:0-7089 GCA_964530105.1 uncultured Pirellulales bacterium
ACTTTGAAATGATCTGTCAGCTCTATGATCCAATTAAAGCTGTCAGGTATTTTCGTAAATTCCTCGTCCGCTACTGCAGGCTCCACCCTATGCGGAAACAAGCTCAAAAGGCCCTTCTTGCCGCAGACAACAGAACAGATCTTCTTGTTGCGGTAAAAAGATGGTACGGAAATAACCATTCGGTAAGGGGAAAATAGGGATATCGGGTCTGTTGAAAAATCTGCTGTTTTTCTTTTCTCCCGCTAATAATTGTTCCTGCTCCTTCGACCCTGCTCAGAGCCTGCCCTGAAGAATTCGAAGGGATTAGCTGCGCGGAGGGATCCGGCTTGCGAATCCCCGTACCAACAGGCTTGGCCACGTGATTTGGTGCTCCGTTTTTTTTGTACACACGCGGGATTTTCTAAGGCTTCGTCGCGAATGAGTGGAGATTATACTTGTTGTGCGCCGGTTTGTGCGCCGGCCTGTTAGTATTGTACTTAAGAGAAAATACGATCAACCTGATAAATTTGTAAATGCTTATACCGATAAGCCATACAACAATCCATGTAGCGAGGTATCCGCTTGCTGCGCTGACCAAACCCGCTAATATGAAAATTCCTATCAAGTGTTCTTTAGAGAGTTTAACCCAGTAATTATTCTGTGCCTGATCTATACTTGTCAGGCAGCTATTCACGGCTTGTTCGTTAGCCTTGAAATATTCGGGATTAGTTTGACGGCAGGCCTGCCAACCCTGGAGCTCACGTTCGTTAGTATCCAAATTGAATTGTGCCGAATGATACTCCCCGGATATTAACAGAACACAAACACATGCAGAGACTACACTTGCACATATTGCCAGAAATGATATAACACCTTGTAGTTTACTTTTGTGGTTCATAATTTTAGTATCCCCTTATTAAATATAATAAATCTATGTAAAGAAGCAAAATGCGCAGAGCAGTTTTTTACACCGGCTTTTGCCGTCAATCCTGTCTTACTTGGCATACCGGTAGAAGTTTTTTCTAAAAATACGTAGTCACCACAATAGACGTCGATAGATTGTCATGGTATTAAATCAATTGATGGCTGTAGGCATGGATGCCTGCAACTCTTTTGAGCCCCTATCTGCTCCTCCAGTACTCTGGTGGCGGCGGGAGTAGGGGCTTTTATTTTGCTCTCTCCAAAGCCTCGAATTCCACCCGTCCTGCGAAATTATTACATTGGAGCTGGCAAATATGAGTGTTCTGGCGTTAATCTTATTATATGACACAGACTGACATAAAAGCTTGAGACTTGGATATGCCGGTGCTATAGTGATTTACGGTAGAATAACTCGTATTGATATTTCGACAGGATGGGTAAAGATAAGGAGACAAAAATGAATCGTCGGGATTTTTCCAAACACATGATTATACTTGGAATCGGGGCTCAGGCCGGCTGCACGGTCAATATGTCAAAGGTTGATATTAACCCTGGGAATTACTACGAAGAGCCGGTAAAAAAACTGCCTATCAGGAAGTTCGATGTCGTCGTTGCCGGCGGCGGCACGGCAGGTGTAGTAGCGGCCATAGCAGCAGCACGGCAGGGCGCGAAAACGGCTTTGATAGAAGTAAAAGGTTATCCCGGCGGGACCGTCACGGAAGGCGGAACTGCTTTGCACAGCTTCTATAACCTGTGGAAGGCGTTCCCCGGCGTGAAAAAACGCCAGGTTGTGCAAGGGATTCCACAGCAGATTATCGATCGTCTTATGAAAGTCGGCGGTACATCGGGACACGCCGAGATGTCAAAGGGATACAATTACGATTCGGTCTGCACGTGTATCGATACGGAGATTTATAAACTCGTCACGTTCGAGATGCTCGTCGAAGCGGGTGTGTTTGTATGCGTCAATACGCTACTTGCGGGAGCGATTATGAATGGTTCCAGGATCAGGGGTGTCATCGCCGAAAGCCGCTCCGGTAGAGAAGCCTTTTACGCCAAATCGTTTGTTGATTGTACAGCGTACGGCGACCTGGCCGCCTTCGCCGGAGCGAAGTATACCGAGCCGAACGATTATCCGGTTGTCAACAGCATCGGCGTGGCCAATGTGAATCTGGAGACGCTGCACAACTTTCTCGAAAAGCACGATGCGATAGAGCAGCTTGCCAAAGGCCGGCGCAGCGGCAAAGACGGACAAATCGTACGAATTCAGGGAACAGCGGCGAAACTCCCCGGTGACTTCGGCAGGGAGTCGGGGAAGATTGGAATGTCGATGGTCACCACCACCGTTCACGACAACTATTTCATGTTCATCAAGCTGAATTTCAAGATGCCGGTAAGCCCGACTAACCGAGATGAAGTTGCGAAAGCGGAATTAGAGCTGAGAAGGCGTCAGTTCAGGGCAATCGAACTGTTCAGGGAATATATTCCCGGCTGTGAAAAAGCTTTTATCGCCCGGACGAGTCCCAAACTTTGTATCCGCCGGGGCAGATTAATCACCTGCGACTACGACATTTCACACGAAGATGTTATCGAAGGCAGACATTTCGATGATGAGGTCATGGTGTACGGTTTCCACGACAGCGCGCCTCGCTACCAGATCAGAAACGGCGGCACATACGGCCTGCCGTACCGGGCGCTGCGCGCAGCGGGAGTCGAGAACCTGCTTTTAGCCGGCATGTTAATCACCTCCGACCACAGGGCGCACATGTCCACTCGTAACACGGTGTGCTGTATGGGGCAGGGCCAGGCGACGGGTACAGCGGCGGCTCTCTGTGCCGGCAAGAATTGCGGTACACGAGAACTCAGCTATGGCGATCTGAGAGAGGCCCTGGTTAAAGGCGGCGTCTATTTTGAAAGTTGAGTGCCGTAGATTATACTTGACGAAGGCACGATAAATCTGGTATAAATATATTATCGTAATTAGTACATTTTTAGTCTACCGGCAAGAGGCATTTATGGTTTATTTCAGACTTTCATCCCATAATTAATCACCATATTGGGTATTTTGAGTGAAGGAGGATTATTATGTGTCGAAAATTTGTTTGTTACTTTACTTTTGTTCTGCTGTTGGCTTTGATTGCAAATACTGCGGTTGCCGAACTGGTTGCATATTACCCACTGGATGAGGGCAGCGGCACTACAACCATAGATGCTTCCGGCAACGAACACGATGGTACATTGAACAATGGCGCAACGTGGATTCAGCCGGGATACTTCGGTGACAGTGCGATAAACGTGGACGGCAGTGCGGGCAGCAGAGTGGCCATCGGAACATGGGATCCTTCGGAAGGAACCGGCCAGTTAAGTCTTGCTCTCTGGGTCAAGTGGTCCGGTGAGCAAAACATGAGTGATCATATGGGGCTTATCGGCAAGCGGGATTCATGGGCGGCAACGGGTGCACTGCGGTGGTTCCTGGAAGTTCGACAGAATGGTCAAATCCAAATGAGAAATTACAGTCAGGCAGTGTCTGCTCCCGCCGGTATATTAAATCCGTTTATAGACCTCTGGGCACACGTAGCCGTCACGTTTGACGGAGACATCGCCAGAATTTATCTTAACGGCGAAGAAGTGGCATCGGGTGAATTTTCATTACACGATAAGGCCAACGCCGCTATGGGTATCGGCAGCACACATGGCGGCAACAATGGGACCTCGGAAGTCTTCTCCGGCGACCTGGACGAGGTGTACATCTTCAACAATCCCGTAACACAGGCCCAGGTACAGGACCTGGCCAAAGGGATTGCACCGATATTTCCAAAGGCCCGCTGGCCGCAACCGGAAGATGGAGCCGCTCTTTGGGAAACCTGGGCGAGCTTTTCCTGGGTGGTGGGAGATGGAGCGGTTTCCCACGATATCTATCTGGGTGAAAGTTTTGAAGACGTCAACGAAGGCACCGGCGATACGTTCCGGGGTAACCAAACCGGAGTGTTTTTAATTGCCGGCTTTCCCGGTTACCCCTATCCTGACGGGCTTGTTCCGGGCACGATGTACTACTGGCGTGTCGATGAGGTAGAGGCCGACGGCTTTACGAAACACAAAGGAGACGTCTGGAGTTTTTTCATTTCGCCCAAGAAAGCCTATAACCCGAGCCCGATGGATGGGGCCGGATTGATTGATACCAATGTGACCCTGAATTTTGCCCCGGGTTTTGGCGTCAAACTTCATCAAGCGTACTTCGGCGAGAATCTCGCCAACGTGGAAGCCGGTACGCCGGACACATATAAGGGCCCTGTAGCGATCACAAATTTTGTTCCCGGCACCCTTGAGTTTAACAAAACCTACTACTGGCGAATCGATGAATTTGACGGTGTAAACACGATTAAAGGCGATGTCTGGAGCTTTACTACGACTCCGCCCGGACTGGGGACTGTTGTGCTTGATATTTGGGATGAAATCGCCGGCAGCGGTGTAGACAATCTGAGGAACGACCCCCGCTATCCGGGCCAGCCGGACTCGACCCAATCGATAACGGAGCTTGCCTGGGATCCGAACATGGACAATTATGGAGGCCGGATTTATGGTTGGCTTTACCCGGCTCTAACCGGTGATTATACATTCTGGATAGCCAGTGACAACGACAGCGAATTGTGGCTGAGCACAAATGACGATCCTGATAACGTCGAGCTGATCGCCAGCGTGACCGGCTGGACCGGCACCAACGAGTGGGACAAATTTGCCTCCCAGATGTCCGAATCCGTCTCATTGACAGCAGGCGGCAAATATTATGTTATGGCCATCTGGGTAGAAGGCACCGGCGGCGATCACTGCATTGTGGCCTGGCAGGGGCCCGGCTTCGAGAAACGAACGATTATTGCCGGCGATTATCTCTCGCCTTATGAGCCGGTAAACGCCTATGGCCCTAATCCCGGCGATGGTGCCGTGGGCGTCAAGAGAACGCCTACCCTTACATGGAAGCAGGGAATCCAGGCCGCTTCGCATGAGGTATACTTCGGAACGGACGAAGAAGCCGTGCGGAATGCCACCATGGCATCACCCGAGTATATGGGCCCCCAGGCTCTTGGCTCCGAGAGTTATGAACCAGGCAAACTTGCCTGGGAGAGTAAATACTACTGGCGCATCGACGAAGTCAATAGTCTCAATCCCGACAGTCCATGGATAGGCGGCGTCTGGAGCTTTACATCGGCCGACTTTTTAATCATCGATGATTTCGAAGATTATGACGCCGGCGATAATCAGATATGGTACACCTGGCACGATGGTCTTGGCTATGGCTCGCAGACGACTCCGCCATACTTTGCCGGTAACAGTACCGGAGCTGCGGTGGGCGATGAAACCACGCCTTCTTATACAGAAGAGACCATCGTTCATGGAGGCGACCAATCGATGCCGTTACTTTATGACAACAATAAGCAGGGCTACGCTAATTATTCGGAGGCGGAGCTGGCACTAACGGATGTGCGGGACTGGACCGAGGATGGCGTTGCGGAATTATCGCTGTGGTTCAGGGGTTATCCGGCGTCCGTCGGAAGCTTCGTAGAGGGTCCGGCCGGCACTTACACTATGATCACCTCCGGTGCAGATATCACAGGCACGGCAGATGAATTTCACTTTGCCTATAAAATGCTTACTGGCCCGGGCTCGATTGTCGCAAGGGTCGATAGCATACAAAACACAAACCAGTGGGCCAAGGCCGGCGTGATGATTCGCGAAACGCTGGATCCCGGCTCGGCACATGCCATGACTTTTGTCACACCCGGTCAGGGCGTTGTATTCGAATATCGCCCGGTTGCCGGCGATAACAACCTTGGAGCGGCGGGGCAGCAAACGGGCATTACGGCCCCGCACTGGTTGAAACTGGAGCGGAGTATTTCAGGCAGCTTTACGGTTTTCCACTCCGCTGACGGCTCGACCTGGCAGTCGATGCCGAACACCACGATAGCGAACATCCAGATGAATGCGAATGTCTATATAGGTTTGGCCGTGACAGCCCATGATGCTGCTCTGACGTGCCAGGCCGTATTCTCAAACGTTACGTTTACCGGCACGGTCGGTCAGCAGTGGATGAACCAGGATATCGGCGTAGCCAGCAATGATCCGGAACCGATGTATGTTGCGGTCTCCAACAGCGCCGGCGCGCCTGCCGTGGTTTACCACGATGATCCGGCCGCGGCACAAACAGACACCTGGACCGAGTGGATTATCCCCCTACAGACTTTTGCCGACAAGGGCATAAACCTAACCGACGTCGACAGAATCGCTATCGGTCTCGGCACGAAAGGCAATATGGCGACGCCAAGTGGCTCGGGTAAGATGTACTTTGACGATATCCGGCTGTATCGACCAAGAAATGTTCCTTAACGGCAAATGCAGTTTTTATAGGATTAAAATCAGCAGATGTATCACTTCAGGGCCTATACTGATTAACTCGGTATGGGCCCCGCATGTTCTTACGAGCATTACGGTTGACTAATTTTGAAAAAAAAGTCTATAAAATCGATTCATATTCTCTTGCATCTGCGGTGCTTGAGCGTTATTATTCTTAAATGATAAAGTACAAGCATGTTTTAGCACTGAACCCGTATTTCGGGGATTCAACCGCAGCGATGGGGATCTTTCCTCCGACCGGTCTGGAGTATATCGTAGCGAGCATGAAAGACCTGGTCGGCGAAGTGACGCTACTTGATCTTCGATATGAAAACGACTACTGCAAGCCGGAGGTCCTGAGCGAGTTTATCAGAAGCCGGATTGACCTGCTGTGCATCAGCATTCGGTGGGAAGCTCAGTTCGAGAAGATCTGTGATTTCGTATCTCAACTTCCGCCTGAGGTCTGCACGATTGTTGGCGGTTACAAAGCGACGCTTGAAGTGGAGTACCTGTTCGAGCGATGTCCCAATATCGACATGATCGTACGAGGTGAGGGCGAAGATATTATCAAACAGATTGTCACAGGTGTTCCGTACAAGGATATTCGGGGTTTATCATATCGGGAGAATGGTCGAATTATCCACAACGAAAACCATGATTTGCCTGACATTACGCGTATCCCTTTTCCTGACCGGTCCCTGAGAAGGCACGATTATTACTGGTTTCAGCACGGCGTTCGACTCAGCAAACGTACGTTCGATACGATACTGACAACGAGAGGATGTCCGTTCAAATGCAAGTTCT
>CAZHBL010000283.1:0-7086 GCA_964530105.1 uncultured Pirellulales bacterium
ATTGTGCTTCGGCTCTTCGACGAATGCGGCGTCAATGGAGTGTATATCGACCAGATTGCGGCGGCGGCGCCGCGTTTGTGTTTTGACGAATCCCATGCTCATCCCCTGGGCGGCGGCCACTGGTGGACGCAGGGCTACTGGAAAATGCTTGATGCCATCCGCGCCGCAAAACCAGATGAATGCATGCTCACCACCGAGTGCAACGCCGAACCGTATATCAGGTGGCTTGACGGTTACCTGACCTGGCACTGGCAGGGACAGGATATGGTGCCGGCGTTTCCAGCCGTTTACGGGGGCACTTTACAAATGTTCGGACGGGCATACAGGGGCGGGCCCAGTCAGGATTTGGCTAATCGCATGAAGGCCGGACAGCAATTGGTGTTCGGAGAGCAGATCGGCTGGTTCGGTCCCGAGATCATCAAACGCCCCGACTGCGGACAATTCCTGCGAGATTGCATTAACTTGCGCTGGCGGCTGAAGAAGTACTTTTACGCCGGGCAGATGGCACGACCGCCCAAACTCATCGGTGAGATTCCGAAAGTCACCGCCGACTGGCAATGGTCCGGCGAGTGGCCTATTACGACGCCGGCCGTCATGACCGGTGCGTGGCGGCTCCGGCGAGAAAACAAAGCTATATTGCTGTTTGTCAATGTTTCCGACCAAACCTTGACGGCAAATGTCCAATTCGATCCTGGGCAATACAACCTTCCCGGCAAGACCCTGGAGGTAACTGAAATCAGGCCCGGTGAGCCGGAAACCAGGCATACCATTGGGGCCGACGATCAACCTCGGATCGAATGTGCTCCTCGATCCGTTTTCGCATGGGAGATAATCCCGGCATCAACTTAGACAAAAAGAAATTATGCCAAAGCGGGGAAATATCTCCTGAACAATGGTCAATCGTAAATAGTAAATAATAAATTTTAAATGCCCGGGACTGGATTCGAACCAGCACGAGATTACTCTCACTAGCCCCTCAAGCTAGCGCGTCTGCCAATTCCGCCACCCGGGCGATCGATTTACTATTTTCTATTTATTATTGTCCCCGCCTGCGAGGGGATGACAATATTATTGATGATTGCGGATTGATTGTCAATTCTCAATTTGGAGAATGGAAAAATAATCGTACTGTAGACAACGCCGTGGGCCTGCTGGTCACATAACCTCCTTTACAGGACTGGATTCCGCATCAAAGCCGCCACAGGTGAGCGCAGCCGAATGGGCGCGGGATGACAACTCTTTTTAAATCGCCCATGAACAAGTGTATTACACTGGCCGCCAATTATTACAAGCGGCAGCAATAAAAAGGGGAAAATGAGGCAATATGGCCGAATCAAAAAAAATTAGTATAATTTATATTTTTTCCAAATTTTAATTGACTT
Source organism: uncultured Pirellulales bacterium (assembly GCA_964530105.1). GTDB lineage: Bacteria > Planctomycetota > Phycisphaerae > Sedimentisphaerales > Anaerobacaceae > JAFGPJ01. Next base: position 1,383 of record CAZHBL010000283.1, read on the forward strand.
TTATACTGGATAAGCTAATATTTATGATTATGAGAAGAAAAATGCTTTCAACATCCTGTCCCTCCTGCAGCCTGCCGATGCAGACGGCAGCTATGTCTTGTACAGCCTGCGGCGTCAAAATCGAAGGAAATTTCAGCGAGACGTTTTTTAATAGACTCACGCCACAGGACCAGGAATTCTTAGAGCGGTATCTTTTAGCAGGCTTCAGTATAAAGACATTGGAACAGAGCAGCTCGCTGGGATATGCCGCGATACGATCCAGGTTGGACAGGCTAATCGCGAACTACAAGGCATTGGTAAAAATGGACGCTCAGAAAAAGGCCATTCTGGAAAAATTGCGAGCAGACGAGATTAGCGTTGCCGAGGCTAAAGAGAAACTTGAAAAACTTTCGGGAGATTAAAAATGGAAAACGTATCGAATGTGTCCTCGGAAGAAGAGCTCCTGAAGCTGCGCGAGGAAGGCAAGATAAACAAGCAGGAGTATGAGGAACTACTCGGGACGATAAGGCGGTCGCATCGGAATAATTCCAGCAAGGAATTGCCCGCCGAACCACAATTCCAGGCTTTTCGGAAGCGCATCATGGTCGGCGGTCTTATTATGTCTATCGTGGGAATAGTATTCGGGTTGATACTAAACCTTCCCCTTGTATGGGGGCTTGGCATTTTAGGAATAATTGTCGTCCCAATTAAGTTCCATCTGATTAACAAAAGGCAATAACACGAGAGGCACAGTTAGAACGTATTCGGGAGATTAAGAATTGAAAAACGCATCGAATATTTCGTCGGAAGAGGAACTGTTACAACTTCGCAATGAGGGCAAGATCACAGAAACTGAATATCAGGACCTTCTGGCCACTATGACAAAACCTCCTACACACGATGGAAACCTTCCTCCCTATTTGACCTCAAAGCTCAAAATACCAGATTCTGTGAGCATTCCTCCTGTATTGTGGATAGCCCTTATAAGCCTTGCGGTGATGGTTTTTGGTAAAGTGCTGCTGGTGTTTAAGGTTGGTCCAATTATTCTGATCGACGCTGCACTTTCAACGGTTCTGCTCGTCGGTCTGTATCTCGGATATACATGGGCCTATGTCCTGACAATCGGCGCAGTGATACTCGGCACGATTCTCGCTTGCTCGAAAGGAATTGATCGCGGACTGATAACTTTGATTATCGATTGCCTTGTCCTCGTCCCCGTGCTCCTATCGCGTGACTACTTCTTTGCCAAATCTAAACTTTCGGGAGACAATTGAGCACCAAGTCACCCTTTGCCTATCGGCCTCTTTCGTTGTTCCAAAGTAAAACCTGTAGGCGTTGTGAGAATGCAAAGCCGACGAGCTTGCACATATCGCCAATCATCGGAGACTTAGCCAAGAGTTCGTCTCTTGTGGTTGCTTGCGGCATTAACATCACCTTTCCGGTGTCAACATTACCAATTTTATCGAGCACTTCCTGGATTTCCGCCAGGTCATTTACAGAGTCAACGACGAATTTAAGCTGATAGTTGTAATTGTCAATCAGTTCTTTAAGAACAGCGAGGTCGAGCTTCGAGTCCTTGTGAATCGCCGCCAATTTCGCCTCGTCCGGCATAGAATTGCTCAATTTGGGGCTGATACTCATTAAATCGCACGGCATTTCCGGGACATAAGCTATGCCGGCCGTTTCGATGGTTATGTGCCTGCCGGCGGCTTTTAGCTCCCGGACCAACTGCGGCAAATCCGGATCGACCATCGGCTCGCCGCCGGTTATGGCGACATATTTACAGGGCCATTCTTGAACGGTCCGGACAATTTCATCTATACTATTTTGCCGCCCTGCTTCTTTCGACCAGGCGTATTTTGTGTCACACCATCGGCAGCGAAGGGGACAGCCCGCAAGGCGGATGAACACGCTTGGTATGCCGGCCAGGAAGCCTTCGCCCTGTAAGGAATAGAATATCTCGTTTATTACCATCGAATGCCGTATTCGTTTATTCGAGAATGGCAGCTTCAAAGCCGAAGGCTTTGGGGATGGTCAACTTGTGGGAAACCATCCCCAAGCGACTTAAGTCGTCCCCAAGGGACTGCCGCTTGAGGCTGCCACTCATCTATATCTCGTTGTTCATTATTCGATACTCAATCGGGTCTTTTAGACCGGCTTCGGCAAAGCCTTTCAATCTCAGCCGGCAGGAGTCGCATCGGCCGCAACTTCTGCCGTGGTTGTCCGGATCGTAACAGCTATGAGTCAGGGAATAATCGACGCCAAGCTTTATGCCGGTTGTGATAATCTGAGCCTTAGTCATTTCGATAATCGGCGTATGGATGCGGTATCGGCCTTTGCCTTCGATGGCGGCTGCCGTGGCGAGGTTGGCGGTCTTCTCGAAAGCGGCGATAAACTCGGCCCGGCAGTCGGGATAGCCGCTGTAGTCGGTGGAATTGACGCCGATAAAGATATCGAAGGCGCCTAATACCTCGGCCCATGCAAGGGCGTAGCTCAGGAATATCGTATTTCGTGCTGGGACGTAAGTTACCGGAATTCGGGACGGGCTGTCCAGGTCGGCCCTGTCTTTGGGTACGTCGATGGCCTTATCGGTCAGGGCCGAGCCGCCGAACGCGGCCAGGTCTATCTCGATAATACGATGTTCGGCCGCTGCGAGCGATTCGGCGACCTTTTTCGCGGCTTCAATTTCCCGCTTATGCCGCTGGCCATAAGCAAAAGTCAAAGCATGGCACTGAAAACCGTCGCCGCGTGCGACGGCCAGGGTTGTCGCTGAATCCAGACCTCCGCTCAGCAAGACTACAGCTTTTTTACCCGCCACAAGCCGTCTCCCGTAAAAACGCGAATTCGTATGATTTTGTCTGTTTGGCCGGGCTATTCAGATAGTATCTCGATGCCGTTGATTTCGGGATTCTGTATATTCATTGTGAAACCGATATCGAGCTGACCGTTGGTTACTTCGACGTCTTTTATTGTCTTTACCACGGGCTTTTGATAGCCGCCGGCTTCCTTAAAGGGGTCGAAGTCATTCTGGACGGTCTTGCCGTTGATAGAAACGGAGAAAACGCGTTCACCTTCTGCTGTTATTCCATCGTAAGTTTCTGCAAAATGCAGCCGGACGGTGTATTTGCCGTTCGGAACGGTGAATTTGTATCCCTCCATGCTATAGCGCTCGGTTTCGTAAATCTTCGGAGTATCGGTAACCGTAATCCCCAGATCGCCGCGGTCAACTGTCAGGCCATCGATTGCGCCCCATTTCTTGTCGGTATCTATGCTCTGGTCTGCGAGCCAGGCGTTGCCGGCCTTGTCGGTGTAAGGTTCGGTGGCGCCGCAATTAATTCGAAGCGTCAATTTGGTGTTTTCGACAGGTTGGGGCTTTTTGACTTCTTCAGGTGCTTTAACTGCTTCGGGCTCTTTTGCCATTTCGGTCATTTGGGCCTGGCCGGCTTCCTGAGTCGTTTGTGTCTCCATAACGCTTTGGCTTTGCTCCTTATTACAACCTGGCGAAGCGAAAAGCACTGATCCGACCAACAAACCGGCAACAATTAATCTTTTTGCCATTTCCTGATTCCTTTCAAACATTTAACGATTCATAACGGGATTTATTGATATCAACAGCGTCCTGCTAAATCCTGGTGCCTTCTGAAAGTCAAATATACCGGAGCTTCCGGCTCCATGCAACAATTTTGGCCGGTTTTCGCAATATTTGTGCCGAGGGGAGATTTTCATCATTTCTTCTATTGATTATTGCTTGTCCCGGAGCAATCTCTCGATTATACTATAGCACGAAGTTTTATAAGGGCGATTAAAATAATAATGGGCGAGCAGGTAGAAATAGAATTGTTCGAAAATCCCCGTCCCGGGCGGGATTATCGTATAACGATCAGATGTCCCGAGTTTACGAGCGTTTGTCCTCGAACGGGCCAGCCTGATTTCGGCGAGATCATTATCGAATACTGTCCCGGCGAATTATGCTTAGAGCTCAAGAGCCTGAAATTCTACTTGCAAAGTTACCGCAACAAGGGGATTTTTTACGAGGCTCTAACGAATGATATACTGGATGATTTGTCTGGTTTATGCAAACCACGCTGGATGAAAGTTGTCTCTCGGTTTACACCTCGCGGCGGAATAACCACCGAGGTGACCGCGGAATATAGAGCGGAGAAATAGAAAAGTTTTCATCAGAGGTGTGAAAATGGCGATAGTATTTCATTGTGAGTATTGTGGTAAAAAGATAGAAGCGGCCGACACTGCCGGAGGCAAATGGGGTAAGTGCCCGGCATGTCACAATAAACTATATGTCCCCAGCATGGACACCGGCGAAGAGCTGAAGCTGGCGCCGATAAATGAGACTGACGTGGAAAGAGAGCACCGGCTAATGCTTGAAACACACAGGCTTACACAAGACATTCTGAAAGAGAGAGAGATTCCGGACGGACCCGCTCCGCTAACTGGAGCGGTTTATCAGATGGGCGACAGGGAATTGACACAAAATATAATCATGTATCTCCGGCAAATAGTGTACGGTGAATTGGACGAAGCTGAAAGGACTGCCGCTTTGATCGCACCTTTCGGTCAACGGGCAGTTGCGATTATTGACCGAATAGCGCTCAGCGAAATTCCCGAATCGGAATTGGCTGATATTCCTCCGCAGGTACTCGCAGGTTCGATAAGAACCTTGCGAGAGAAAATCGGCGGACTCAAATAAAAATTCCCAAAGTCGGCCAAAATCGTCCTAAAATACACGTTCAATCTGCACATTTCGCGCCGTTTTTTCGGTCCAAATAAAACGGCACGTCACATGGCCCCTTTTATTTGTTTGAAACGATCCTATTTCTTATATTTTACGTAGATATAATAAGAACAACCTGATTATACCTCAGACTTAAACTTGGAGGGAAATTTACTATGACCAGAGAGACAACAGCAGTGCACGTTACCCACGAGACGGTGGGAAAAGTCGGCGGTATCGGTGCCGTTCTGCATGGATTCTTCACCAGCAAACTCTATCTTGAAGCAGTAGAACGCTCAATACTCATCGGCCCGCTGTTCACTACGGAAGGCTCCGCATCGGAACGGCTCGGCGAGAATAGTGAAGTGCTCTACTCGTCTATTGATGAGTTTGTAAACACGGGGTACGCTCCGGCCTTCCATAAGATCGAAAATTACTACAACGCTGGCATAGTTTACGGCAGGCGTACTTTTGTTGACAAGCAGACGGGTATAATAAGCTCGCCTGAAGTTGTGCTGGTCGATGTAAGACATATAGATAAGGGTTCTATCAACGAATTCAAGAGGCGGTTGTTCGAGGAATTCGGCATCCGCAGTAATTTATTCGAGAACCTGTGGGAGTTCGAGCAATATGTCAGATTGGCCCCCGTGGCAATTGCCGTGCTCAAAGCGATCGGAGCCGCCGATGATTCGACAATAGTTATCTCACACGAGTTTATGGGAATGCCGACCGCATTGGCAGCCATTCTTGAGCCGGAATGTAATTTCAAAACTGTTTTTTACGCTCATGAAGTGGCCACTATGAGACGCATTGTGGAAGAGCATCCCGGGCACGATACGATGTTTTATAATGTAATGAAACAGGCTCACAGCGACGGACTTTACGTCAACGATGTGTTCGGCGATCAGAGTAACTATTTCAAGCACTCTCTCGTGGAGGCCTCAAAATACTGTGACCGTATATGCGCGGTCGGCGATTATGTCGTCGATGAATTGC
>CAZHBL010000284.1:0-7077 GCA_964530105.1 uncultured Pirellulales bacterium
TTGAAAGCCTGTTTTAAATGAATTTATAGGACAATCTCGTTTGGGATGAGTATAATTGCTTTTCTTAGCTTTTTCAATTGTCTCGGCTATCGAGACGGCTGCTCCGCCTTTTGCCTTGGATTCATCGGCGGCGGACATGAAAGCGAAAATTTCAATCGTCTCAGCCTGTGGAACTGGAACGTTACCGGTTTTGAAGAACTTTATGATTTCGTCCACCAAAGGTTCGTAGCCGCCGTATTTGCCTGCCTGGATAATGCTCTTGGAGCCGAAAACCGTCGCGCCGTAGTCGTGTCCGCCTTTTCGCAGACCCCTGTAGGTGCCGATGCGCCCGCCTTCCCAGAGGCCGACGACGAATTCGTAGTCGGGAGTCTGGACGCGCCGTACGGACTGGCACCCGGTACCCATCACGGCATACAAAATCTCGACACCGTGCACGCCGTACCAGTACAAATCGGGGTGGTGCTCCTCGAGACTGCACGGGCTATACGCATCGCAGCCGAGTATGTCACCGACTGAGTTGGTCTTTTTCATTTCGACGATGCCGGGCGAGTAACGCAGCGACGAGCTGGACCAGCACGGCACATTATTCTCGTCGGCGAGCCGGAATATCTCAAGCACATCGGCCAGACTTCCCGCCATCGGTTTGTCGATGAAAAGAGGTTTCATTGCTGCGATTACAGGTTTGGCCTGTTTAAGGTGTGGCCTGCCGTCGACGCTCTCCAAAAGCACGCCGTCAACTTTCTGACAAAGCTCTTCGATCGAATCAACGATCTCTACATCATATTGTTCTCTGAGCTGTTTCGTAAAGCCCTCGACGCGGTTAGCCGAAGAGGGCACATCCGGTGAGCCGCCGGAATATCCAACGACGACCTTACAGCCGTATTTATTCTCTGGATTGTTAATCACCTTTGTAAAGGCAACGACGTGCGAAGTGTCAAGCCCGATCATGCCGATACGAAAGACTTTTTCCTGGGCTTGTACATCCAACATTGGAATAATGAACATTGCCAGCAGGGCGATTAAAATGATGTTGCGCTTCATAGTGTAATCTCCAAAATAAATAATGGTTGTATTTCTTTGGTTCCTTTTTTCGATCTATCGGAATCAATCATATTGAGGAATCTTCATCAGTTCTCCTTTTTTCAGCGCCGACTGATGCGCTACGATACCGGGGACGGTGTAGGCAAGAGCCTCGTAAACATCTACGACCGGCCGTCGGTCGTGGATAATGGCATCGACGAATTCGTGCGTCAGGAACGTATGCGAGCCTTCGTGCCCACTGTTATGACGCAGAGGCTCAGGCAGCATATCCGTCTTCCACCACTGCGGCTGCTGATAATGTTCGAAGGTCGGGGCCTTTCGCTCGAACCCGGCGTCGTCCTTTTCGATTCGTTCGGCTGAACGTACAATCACCGGGCCCAGGCCGTTCGGATGTGGTCCGTAAAAGCTCATTTTATCGCCGATCCACTGGGCCCGCTCGCAGCCGCGAAAGGCACCTTTCCACCAGATATTTACTCGGAAAGCGTTGCCGTGATTGGTCTTGAACATCGTCGATTCGCTCCAGAACGGATTGCCGTAAGCATTGTCTTTGAGGATGGGGTCGTCGTTGCCCCAGCCGTGACAGACCGCCTCCGTTAAACGCTCGCCGGTGACGCTGACTAACTGACTGGTGCAGTGGGTCGGGTAATGCATCGGCGCCACGCCGTATCGCCACGTTCGCTTGCCATCCCAGAAGTAGAGTACCTCAAGTCCAGGGTGCTGGTACTCGGCCTCGCAGTAATACAGTGAGCCGAATTTACCCTGCTCGTAGAATTTTCGTGCCGAGATTGTGGTTTGCTGATAATGGCCGGTCTCGGCCATCATGTAAGTCAGGCCATACTTTTTCACAGTCTCCAGCAGCAGTTCGGCCTGCTCTATCGTTGCCCATGCGGCGGGAACGGCGGAAATTACGTGCTTGCCGTTTTTCATTGCCGCGATAGTGTGCTGGACGTGAAGCGGCCCGTCGGTAAAAACAGCGACAGCGTCGATGTCTTTGGCGAGCACTAACTCTTCGAGCGAGTTGTAGGCCGTCGGACAGTTATAGACCTTCATGAGTCCCTTGCGGCGGTCCTCGCGAAGGTCACTGACGGCCTGGACCACACAGTCCGGATGCTCATGCCATTGGAAGGCTGTGCCGAACCCGCCTCCTACTACGCCGATGCGAACCTTCTTCGGGGCGGTGTTGACCGCAATTGAGCCTTGCGGAAGCGTCATAGCTCCCGCAAGAGCAAGACCACTGTGCTTTAGAAAATCACGTCTTGATTGATACCTTGCCATATTCTACAGTTCCTTTATATAAATATTTGCAAACTGAACGTGGTCGCCGTGATGCTGCAGGGCGATAGGGCCGCGTTCGGGCAAGCCCGGAAGCCGGGCTTCGCGAATGACTGTTTTTCCGTTTAGTACGATTGTGACTGTCTCACCAATAGCGGTTATTTCGAAGCGGTTCCACTGCCCGACCGGGTTGTCCGCGTTGAGAATCGGGGTGGCGCCCCTTCGCACTTCCGGCGGCATATCCATATCCTTTCGATATCCCCAGATTTCGCCGGAACCGACCGGCCAGTTCCAGATATTTACCTGGCTCTTCGAGCTGCCGCGAAGATAAATGCCGCTGTCACCGGCGTCCATTACGGCGACAGTTAATGGTTTGCCGTCCGCATCGGTGGCCTCTGAGCCGTCGGGCAAAACTACGGGAACATTGTCAATCTTCGGTTCGTCCGGCAGGCGCCAATCGACTATGAGAATGAAATTGCCGAACTGGCGCTCTGTCCAGAGGTTTTTGTCCTCTGCCTGACTCTTGCCGTCATAGTCGAGAATCCAGTTCTTCGCCTGCCAGTGGCCTTCGTTACCGGGTACTTGTTTAAAGCCGGGCAGATCCAGTCCGTTATACAGGCAGCGGAAGCCCTGTTCGGTCTGTGCGACTACGTCATCAGGCGGATTTGTGCCGGGCAGCTCGCGGATACGAATATTGCGGAAATTAACTTCACTGCCCTCGGATTCGAGACAGATGTATCCTTTGCGCGGATTCAGGTTATAGCCGCGAGTTACGATTTTGCCGTTGACCGCGAGCGTTGCCATACCGTCCCGGCTTTCGACATGATAATGGTTCCATTGGCCGGTTGGATTCATCCGGTCCTCGGATGGAAGCGAACGTACCCAGCCTTTCGGATGAGGTTTGTCCGGCGTCATTGTCGCGCCGTGAATGGAGAACATATCACCCGCGTTGCCGTCCATAATCTGTATCTCAATCGAGCGCGTGAACGGCTGGCCTACGGCGGTCACAGGATCGGAGTGGATGAACAGGCCTGCGTTGCCGCCCTTTTTCATGTGCCGCCATTCCAACTCCAGCACGTAGTTTTCGTATTGCTTTTCGGTTCTCAGCACGCCGGTCGGAATTCCAGTACAGATGATTGTCCCGTCCCGCACCGTCCATGTCTCCGGCGCGCAGTTGACGTTTACCCAGCCGTCGAGGTTCCTGCCGTTAAACAGCGGCACAAATCCGTCGCCGGCCGCTTGCAGCCCGCTCGTGTAGCAGGCGACGCCCATTAGAAAGAAAATGAACTTTTTCATCGTAACGGCTCCTTTTTGCGATTGTGGCGAGGGCATCTTGCCCTTGTTTGTTTCCGTTGGCAAGATGCCAACGAGACTCAAGGCCGGGACGGCCTCGCCACTTTCTTATTTCAAACTGCCCCGCTCGGTCACAAGATTCCCGAAGGGCGCCAGAAGGTCGTATTTGTTTCGCCAGGTTGTGTACATAATTCCGCTGGCCTCGGGCGTGGTCTCCAGGACGTCGAGCCATCCGCTGGGGTTGTCCAGGGTATCGCCGTCGTAATAAGCGCCTGCCAGGGTTCTGAAGCCCAGCGAGGAGAAGAATGCGAGGCTCTCGGCACGCTTCTCGTAATACCAGCAGACAATCACCAGGTCTTCGGGGACGTAGTTCCATGAACCGGTAAAGTCACCGTCAACCAGATAATAATCGGCGTGAGCATTGTGGTTCGGGTCGAGCATGTCGGACCATACGAGAACCTCGGCTTTCGGATTGACATTGCGGACAATCCGAACCTGCTCGGTAATGCAGTCGCCGAGTATCTGTGCCATCGTCATATTGCGTTTTTTGCACGCTTGGCATGCGCCGCCGGCCCTGATCTCGTCCATGCTCAGCAGATACCTGCTCGGCGAGAGAATCTCGTGCAGGAGCCTGATTTGCCTGTCCCAGATTTCATAGACTTTTGGTTCGGACATGCAGACCGTTACCTGCCCGCTGTTAATTGCCATGCCGTGATAATAGCTTACTCTCAGATGCTGGCCATTTCTGATTTTGCTGCCCGGCGGTATTTCAATCGGGGCAGGCTCATGGTCGAACCGAAAGTTCAGTTTCGGGTCCGCTATCGGGGCGTAATCTTTGCCCTCCTTATAGACCAGACCCGTCTGCTCATCCTGCACGGTCACAGGTGTGCCGGGGCGTCTCAGGACATTCAGCAGTGCAACCTCTTCGACCTTCAGGTCGTCGAGCCAGAACCGGCCCGATTGCCCGCCCCATGCACCGAGGTAGATTCTGACTTTATCGCAGTCCAGGCTGTTGAAGCCCATCGTGATTTGACGCCAGTCGGACGTCGAGGGGACTTTCGGGTCCCATGGCGAAAGGTCGCGTCCTTCGGTGCTCAGAACCATGATGTGAAATGCACCTTCCGGCTCGAGCGCTTCGGTCCTGACCATGCAGCTTACACGATAGCACCGATGCGGCTCGACGTTTACCTCCTGCATGACCCGTGCGTGGCCGTGCTCGTAGTTGCCGAAGTTCTCGAACCGCAGTGAAGCCGTGCCGCTGCTGAAAACTCTGGTGTCTATGAACGAAACCTCGCCGGGCCGGTCGTGGAAGTTATAACCTTTAAGATTGTTGCCTGTATATTGTTCGAATCCAGGATTTACAATCTTTGCCGTAATCCCTGGGATGAAATGCGCCTGATTGTTTTCCACGACGAACATGGCGTCTTTTACCGGCAGGCCAGCCGCCAGGTTCTTGTCCACGGCGAGTATAGAGCCTCCGTATCCGACTGAAAAGATTATCGGGATAATCTCGAAATCCTGCTGCTTGCAGAGCTGCCTGACCTGCTTGAGCCTTTCGAAGTAATCCGTGCTGCGCCCCTCCAGCCTGTCGAGCCCCGCCGCCAGAACCATCCCGTTCAGCCCGGACTCCGAGGCGGTCTTGACGATGTTCTTGATATCAACGACATCGCTGTCTCGCTGGAGAGACCTCGATACATAAACCCAGCGGTAAGGATATTCCTGACCCTGACAGAACGATCCAAGCAAAGCAGCGAACATTACAAGCGTTAAAAATCTCATTATTTTGACCATTTGTCACATTTTCTCCTACAAAAGTATGGAGGTGTATCATACCGCACTCGCGCTGCCGGCGACAAGAAGATTTTCAAAATCAACGCGAAGCAGCTCTTCAGACGTGGATGAGTAGATAAGTAAATGCCGGAAAATATGTGATAACGAGGCTCACTTGTGTTATACTAAAATTTCCGGATTTCGACCTTAGCAAGGATATATCATGCGAGTCTTGATGTATGTGGTGTCAAATCTTTTTGTAGCGGCGGGCTTGATTATAGCTTTCTGTTATGTATTGCGGAGCGGCAGGATATTGAAGGGGATACTCATTGGTTGGGGATTGAGTATTGTATTTATCTTTCTGGATTCAGTTATGTTCCCAGGAGTCGTGGCTATATATAACAAAGAATACAGTCTATGTTTCCCTGAGGCGATCGCTGTTCTTCCGACAATTTTAACTGGATGGTTATCCGCTTGCTTTGTGGCAATAGTAGCTGGGCTCATAAGGCATGTTACAAGGCGTTTTTGGCTACACTCGGGACAATAGAGTACGAAGAATGTGATTTTTCGTTTGACTTGTGGGGGTGGATTGTTAGATTAACGGCTAAGAAGTGGCAATAATATACAGCGTGGCGAGGGCATCTTGCCCTTGATCCCTACCGCTGGCAAGCCTGTCCTGAGCGCGGTTGAAGGGATGCCGGCGGGATTCAAGGGAGTGACGAGGGCGTCCCGCCCTCGAATAGAAAACAAGGCCAAGATGGCCTCGCCACAGATGGAAAGGAAACATATCATGGCTATTAATCGTCGGACATTTCTTAAAAGCTCGGTGGTTTCAGGATTGACCCTTTCGGTCCCAAATATAATAAGGGCCGGCAGCGGCAAAACTTATCGCACGGCCCTAATCGGCAGCGGCTGGTGGGGCATGAATATCACCGGAGAAGCGATTAAATCCGGCCGGTGCAAAATCGTCGCTATGTGCGACGTCGACCAGCGTCAGTTGGATCCGGCGGCCGAAAAGGTGGAGAAGCTTACCGGCGACAAACCCAAAAAGTACATGGATTACCGCGAGCTGCTTGAGAAGGAAAAGCCGGATATTGCCATCGTAGCCACACCTGACCACTGGCATCCGCTGATTACAATCGCCGCAGTCAAAGCCGGGGCGCACGTTTATGTGGAAAAGCCCATCAGCCATACGATTATGGAGGGAAGGGCGATGGTCGACGCCGCCCGTGCCGCAAACCGGGTCGTCCAGGTCGGTACGCATCGGCGGGTATCGCCTCATAACGTCTCCGGCATGAAATTCCTGCGAGAAGGCGGGGCGGGAAAAATCGGCATGATCCGCGCATTCGTTCTCTCCGGAGGCGGCCCTGAAGAGCCGGCACCTAACCAGGAACCTCCGGCTGGTCTTGATTGGGATATGTGGTGCGGGCCGGGGCCGCTGCGTCCGTACAACAGGAAAATGCACCCGAAGGGCTTTCGGCAATTCCTCGATTATGCCAACGGCACCTTAGGTGACTGGGGCGTACACTGGGTGGACCAGATTCTCTGGATCATGGAGGAAAAATGGCCCAAGACGGTGTATGCCGCCGGCGGACGGCCAATCAAAGGCCCGCCGGTCTTCACGAAAGCCGAGCAAACCACTGATGCGCCGGACCACCTGCTCACAACGTACAAGTTCGATGACTTCACGGCTTTCTGGGA